>CAZDZP010000006.1:0-25474 GCA_964509855.1 uncultured Anaerolineaceae bacterium
GGGCTTGCGAGAAGTTAGCAGACCACGGTTACCAACTCGTTTCGTAGCGGCATCCGGCCCGGAATCGTAGAACCAAGGTCCCGGGATTACGCCAAACAGGCTACGAGATAGCGAACGCAGGCTACTCCTCGCGGAGCTTGAGGACGGCCATGAAGGCTTCCTGGGGGATTTCCACACTGCCGACGAGTTTCATGCGCTTCTTACCCTCGGCCTGCTTCTGCAGCAGCTTCCGCTTTCGGGAGATGTCGCCGCCATAACACTTCGCGAGCACGTTCTTCCGCATGGCGCGGATGGTCTCGCGGGCGATCACCCGGCCGCCTACTGCCGACTGGATGGGAACGTCGAACATCTGGCGCGGAATGAGGTCCTTAAGCTTCGTCACAAGCAACCGGCCGGCGAACTGTGCCTTCGAGCGGTGCGTAATGAGTGAAAGCGCATCCACAGGAGCACCGTTCACGAGGAGGTCGACCTTAACTAGGTCGGCGACGCGATATTCCTTGAGGTGGTAGTCGAGGCTCGCGTAGCCGCTTGTGGAGCCTTTCAGCGAGTCGTAGAAATCCACAAGGATTTCAGCGAGCGGCACGTCGTAGTCGAGCAGAACGCGCGCTTCACCTTTGTTCTCATCCGACTCCGGCTCGAGGAATTCCATTTTGTTGAAGACGCCGCGCCTTGTGGTCACCAGTTCCATGATCTGACCGATGTAGCGGCTGGGCGCGATGACATCGATCTGCGCCCATGGTTCTCTGATTACGTCGATTCTCGAGGGGTCGGGCAGGTCGGCGGGGCTGTTGACTTCGAGCTCTTCCTCACGCGTCGTTCGTACCTGGTATGCCACGCTCGGCGCGGTGGTCAACAGGTCGAGGTTGTATTCGCGTTCGAGCCGCAGGGCAACGATCTCCATGTGGAGGAGGCCAAGGAACCCACAGCGGAATCCGAACCCCAGGGCGACGGACGACTCGGGCTCGTACACCAGCGAGGCATCGTTGAGGCTAAGCTTAGAAAGAGCCTCCCTAAGGTCCTGGTAGCGGTCGGAATCGGTGGGGTAGATGCCGGCGAAGACCATGGGCTTGGCCTGCCGGTAGCCGGGCAGTGCCTCCGCAGCCGGGTTGCCCTTCGCGGTAATCGTGTCGCCGACGCGACAATCCGCAACGTCCTTGAGGCCGGTAGCAATGTAGCCAACGTCACCGCATTCAAGTGTGGGCAGCGGCACCATAACCGGACTGAACGCGCCATACTCCAGCGGCTCGAAGTCCGTATCGGTTGCCATTAAGTGCAACGGTTCACGACCCTTGAGCGTGCCCTGGAACACCCGCACGTGGGCCACCACGCCTTTGTAGGCGTCGTACTTGGAATCGAAGATGAGTGCTTTTACGGGAGCGTCCGGCTCGCCGCTGGGCGGGGGGACGCGCGAGTGAATAGCCTCGAGGATTTCCGGAACGCCGATGCCATCTTTGGCACTCGCAAGAATGACCTCGCTGGGGTCGAAGCCAATAACGCGCTGAAGTTCGGCGGTGACGCGGTCCGGGTCAGCGTGGGGCAAGTCGATCTTGTTCAGCACCGGGATGAGCGTCAGGTCCTGGTTGATAGCGAGGTACACGTTCGCAAGCGTCTGCGCTTCGATCCCCTGGGAGGCATCGACCACCAGGAGCGCGCCTTCGCAGGCAGCGAGGCTGCGGGAAACTTCGTAGGTGAAGTCGACGTGGCCGGGGGTGTCGATGAGGTTGTACTCGTACTCTTGCCCATCGCTGGCGGTGTACTTCATGCGCGCGGCGGCAGCCTTGATGGTGATGCCTTTTTCGCGCTCAAGGTCCATGGAGTCGAGCAGCTGCTCGGACATGTCGCGAGCGCTCACCGTCCCCGTCGACTCCAGGAGCCGGTCCGCGAGGGTGGATTTGCCGTGGTCGATGTGAGCGATGATGCAGAAATTGCGGATGCGAGATTGGTCCACGCTTCCAGTGTAGTAGACGCGGGCCTAACGGCGATGCGGTGCCGACCCTAGGGGCGGCGCGTGATAATCTCCCCCGGCACTTCACATTCCAGGGGAGCTTTATGGCCCGCAAGAAAGTAACGATTGTTGGCGCCGGCATGACCGGTGGCGCGATGGCGCAACGACTGATTGAACGCAACATCTGCGACGTGGTGTTGCAGGACGACCCGCAGTACGCGGGCACCATGCACCACGGGAAGGCGCTCGACGAATCCCAGGCGTCGCCGTGGGAAGGCTATTCGATGGCCATCACCGCCACGGACGGCTGGGACGACACCGCCAATTCGGACGTCATCATCGTGACTGCCGGGGCCCCGCGTAAGCCGGGCATGACCCGCGAGGAACTGCTCAACGGCAATGCCGACATCGTGCGGGCGAAGGTCACGGAAGCGGCCAAGGCCTCCCCGAACGCGGTCATCATCATCTTTTCGAACCCCATGGACGCGATGTGCCAGGTGGCCATGAAGGCCAGCGGCTTCCCGCGCGAACGCATCATCGGCCAGGGCGGCATGCTCGACAGCGCCCGCTACCGCTACTTCGTGTCGGCTGAGCTCGGCGTATCACCTGTGGATGTTCACGGCTATGTCATTGGCGGTCACACCGACACGACGATGGTCCCCGTGGTTTCGCAGACGCGCATCGGAGGTGTGCCGCTCACGGACCTGCTCCCGCCAGACAAGGTGGAAGCCCTCGTTGCTCGCGCAATGCGCGGCGGCGCGGAGATTGGCGAACTCTACAAGACCGGTAGCGCGTACTTCGCGCCGTCGGCGGCCACCATTGCGATGGTGGAAGCTGTGTTGCTGGACCAGCGCCGCCTGATGCCCTGCTCGGTGTTCCACCAGGGCGAGTACGGCATCAGCGATGTGTTTTCCGGCACGGTCTGCCAGCTCGGCGAGGGTGGCATCCAGCGCACCTTCGAACTCCCGCTGACGGACGACGAAAAGGGCAAGGTCGTCGCGGCGGCCGATGCGACGAAGGAACTTCTCAAGCTGCTCAACTAGTGTAGTGCTTCCCAATTGTCGTTACTTATGGTAGCCTGCGGTGCATGAGGACGAGCAGGCGAATTGAACTGAGTGACGAGGACCGAGAGGAACTGGAACGGCTTGTGCGCGCTCCCACGACCGAGCAACGGCTGGCCTTGCGGGCACGAATCGTGCTCCTGAGCGGGGCCGGCGTGGGCACGGGCGAAATTCGCGAGCAGTTGCGGACGACGACGCCGACGGTGACGCGATGGCGTTCGCGCTACGAGCGGGACGGTCTCCGCGGGTTGCTCAAGGACGCCCCTCGCCCAGGGCGGCGTCGGACGGTTAGCAGCGACAAGGTGGCCGAGGTTGTGCGGAAGACCCAGCAGGAGAAGCCAGTCGGAGGGACGCACTGGAGCACGCGGACACTGGCCCCTGTGGTTGGTCTGAGCCCGGCCACGGTCCGCCGGATCTGGCTGGCGCATGGACTCAAGCCCCATCGCGTGAAGCGCTTTAAGCTCTCTGACGACCCCCAGTTCATCGAGAAGCTGCACGACGTGGTGGGCCTCTACATTGACCCGCCGGAGAAGGCGGTCGTCTTCTGCGTCGACGAGAAGAGCCAGATCCAGGCGCTTGACCGGACCCAGCCAGGACTGCCCATGAAGAAGGGCCGAGCCGGAACCATGACGCACGATTACAAGCGCAACGGCACCCTCACCCTCTTTGCCGCTCTCGATGTCGCGACGGGCGAAGTTATCGATGAATGCCTGCCGCGCCACCGCCACGATGAGTTCCTGCTCTTCCTCAAGAAACTCGAGAAGCAGACGGACAAAGCGCTCGACCTGCACATCATCGTCGACAACTACGCCACCCATAAGCACCCGAACGTGAACGCCTGGCTCGAGACCCATCCCCGCGTCCATCTGCACTTCACGCCCACCTCGGCGTCGTGGGTCAACCTCGTCGAGCGGTTCTTTGCCGAGCTCACGGACAAGGCGATCCGGAGGGGAAGCTTCAAGAACGTACGCGAGCTGGAGGCCGCCATCCGGCTGTTTGTCGAGACGCGCAACCTGAACCCCCATCCGTACATCTGGACCGCTGCCGTTGCCAGCATCGTCGAAAAGGTGGCCCGAGCCCGTGAGGCACTGGACCGCCTCAACACAAGTGACGCTAATTCGGACTCAGTACACTAGTTCGAGTTGCGAAAAGACGAAGGCCGGGCAAGTTGCCCGGCCTTTTCAGTGCTCGAGACCCGGGAATTCCGAGGCGCCGTGAAGAACGCGCAGAATGCGCACGTTGTTGTTTCGTACCCCGTAGATGATTCGGTAGTCGCCGTGGAACACTTCTCTAACTTCGTGCTGACCAAGCTCGGGAACGACGCGGCCACTTTCAGGAAAGAGCGAAATCTGGTCGGTACGGCTCGCGATGTCCCGGAGGATACGAGCCGGCGCGCCCGACGAAAACTGCCGAAGATATGCGTCAATTGCCCGCATATCGGCACGTGCCCGCTGACTCCAACGAACCTTCAATCAGCGATGCCGAGTTCTTCAAGCAGCTGAGAAGTGGAGAGTGTCCCGGCTTCCGGCTCATTCATTGCTGCCCGAATTCGACTCACTTCATCGGCCGAAAGCGGCCTTGGCGTTCGTACAAACTCGGACTCAAGTCTTGCAAGAAGGGAGTGGGACTCCTCCTCGTCCAATCCTTCAATGAGTTCGTGCAGGCGGTCTTTGACTGTCATCGCATTAGTTTAGCAGCCGCTCAAGCGAGTAGCGCGCGCACTTCCGCGGCTGCCTTTCGTACCTGGTTCGGCGCGGTGCCGCCGGGGATGTCGCGGTCAGCGAGGGCGCTGTCGACGCTGATCTGCAGCACGTCGGCATCGAAGAGCGGGGTGAGGTCCGTGTACACATCCAGCGGCAGTTCGTTCAGTTCGCAGCCGCGCTGCTCCGCTTCGCGGACAATCGAGCCAACGACGCCGTGCGCCTGGCGGAACGGCATTCCCTTCTTCACCAGGTAGTCGGCGATGTCTGTTGCCAGCGAGAAGCCTTCGCCGGCGGCCTTGCGCGTTCGCTCGATGCGGAACACCAGTTCGGGGACCATCGCCGCGAAGATTTCGACGCTTGGCAGCACGACGGCCATGGCGTTGACGACGGCGAGCTTGTCTTCCTGCAGGTCGCGGTTATAGGCGAGCGGCAGGCCCTTGAGATTTGTGAGCATGTTCACGAGCTCGCCGTAGACGCGGCCGGTGCGGCCACGCGCGAGTTCAGCTACGTCGGCGTTCTTCTTTTGCGGCATCATGCTGGAGCCGGTGGCAAAGGCATCGGGGAGGGTGACGAAGCCGAACTCGGCGCTGGCCCAGAGGATGATTTCCTCGGCGAAACGTGAGAGGTGCATTTGCGTGAGCGACGCCGCCGCAAGGAACTCGACGATGAAGTCGCGGTCGGCGACGGCGTCGAGGCTGTTGCGGCTGACCGCATCGAACGAAAGCTCCTTAGCGACGAATTCGCGGTCCAGTGGATATGGGGAACCGGAGAGTGCGCCGGACCCCAGCGGCAGCACGTTCGCCCGCTTGCGGCAATCGGCAAGGCGGTCGCGGTCGCGAAGGAACATCTCGGCGTAGGCGAGCAGGTGATGGCCGATGGTGACAGGTTGGGCCCGCTGGACGTGGGTGTAGCCGGGCATCGGGTCCGCTGCGTAGCGTTCTGCCATGTCGGCGAGGACGCCGATGAGCTGGCGGAGCTGGGCGTCTAGGCGATCGCAGGAATCGCGCACGAGCAGGCGATTCAGCAGCGCCACCTGGTCGTTTCGTGAACGGGCGGTGTGCAGCATGCCGGCGGGCTCGCCAATCTTTTCTCGCAGCGCCGTTTCGATGTGCGTGTGGATGTCTTCGAGTTCGGGTTGCCACGGAACGGAGCCTGCTTCGAAGTCCGCCAGGACAAGCGCGAGGCCGGCAACAATGGCGTCAGCCGCGTCCTGCGGGATGATCCCCTGCTTGCCAAGCATTTTCGCGTGCGCCACGGAACCCTCGATGTCGAAGTGCCAAAGGTCCTGGTCAGCGCCTGCGGTGTAGTCACGGGTGAGCGCGTCCATGCTGCCTTCGAAACGGCCACCCCATTGTCGAGTCTCAGTCACGGGCTACCTCCAGCAGCGGACAATCCAGGAGCTGCGCGACGTCGTCAAAAGTGAAGCCGGGCTCGACACCCTCAGCATCGGGTTTGCAGCGCCGCCACGCGGTGTGAATGCCGAGTTGCTGCGCGCCGGCAATGTCTTCAGCAAGCGAGTTGCCGACCATTAGTGCCTCGCCAGGTCCTACGCCCAACTGGGCGAGCGCATGTTCGAAAACGGCCGGGTGGGGCTTCAGGTAGCCAACTTCGACTGAGACGGAATGGGCATCCCAACCGGGATCGAGGCCGGATTCCTGGAGGTCGGAGCGAAAGCGTGGCCCGCCGAATGCGCGATTGGTCGCGGTAGCCAACAAATAGCCATTCGCTTTCAGCGTTTGGAGCACATCGGCGGCGCCTTCAAATGCGACCTTGCCGCCTTCTGCGCCGGAGATGTAGATGGCTTCAAGGAGCTCTTCGACCTGCGGAACAGTGAGTGCTGGACCAGCGCTGGCCACTGCATCCCGGGCCAGCTCGGCGTAGTAGGGTTCCCGCAGGTCGCCACGCCGGGCGGAGCGCATGGCCGTTTCGATCGCTTCCCAGGCGGCTCGTGCCACAGCCGCGGCATCAGCCCCTTCAATCCCAAAGCTGTTGAGTGCAGCCCTCGCCCGTTCCGCAGCCATTGTTCGAAACTGAACAGGCGACGGCGGATTGGGCGCATGCCAGAGGGTATCTCCGACATCAAAAAGAACGGCGCGAACGGGCATTGGAGCAGCTCTCCAGGCTTGCGGCTGCGGGACCGGGTGGGCTTCATGGTGGCATGCACCACTAGTGCATACAACGAGGTGGTTGGCGCGACCTGTCCGTAGCCGCGCAGGGCTAGCGCCGAACATTTGACGGGGCTGCTATAGTCCGCGCGTGACTGAACAGAAGCGAGTTCTCATCGTCGGCGCCGGGACCATGGGCAGCGGCTACGCCCGGCTCTTCGCCTCGGGTCGAATCCCGGAGGCCGAGCTTGCCGGAGTGGTCGACCTTGTCCCGGAACGCGCCGAGCAAGCTGCGGGTACGGCCGGGACTGCGGCCTTTAGCGACCTCCGGCGGGCGATTGACGAGACGAAACCTGACCTGGCCTACGTGGCGACGCCCGATCATCTCCACCGAGAACCGGTTGAGTTGCTTGCCGCGGCCGGTGTCGCGGTGCTCGTCGAAAAGCCGCTGGCGACCACGGTCGAAGACGGAATGGCGATGGTGACCGCGATTGAGAAAGCGGGAGTCCATGCGGAAGTGAACTACTCGAACCGCTGGAATCCGCCGTTTGTGGAGGCGAAGAGGACGATTGAAGCCGGCGAAGTGGGCGATGTGCGTTCATTCAATGTGCGGCTGAACAATCCGATTTCGTCACCGCGGTCCAACCTTTCGTGGAGCGCGAAGACGACGCCCGCGTGGTTCCTCATGTCGCACTGCCTTGACCTCGCCCACTGGCTCGGTGGAAAGCGCGCTGAATCGGTGTATGCATCGGCTGGATATGGCGTGCTCAAGGGACTGGGAGTGGACACCCCGGACTGGATTCACACGACGGTTCGCTACGAGGGTGGCGGCGACGGCGTCTTCGAAAGCCTCTGGATCCTCCCCGAGTCGTGGCCAGGCGCCGTGGAGTTCCGCTTCCGGGCGGTAGGCACAACGGGGGCCATCGATGTCGACACGACATTCCAGAGCATTAGCGTGAGCAGCGACACCCACCGCTACCCGGGGACGATCAACTGGGCGCAACAGCGTGTCGCGGCGTTTCTGAAGGCCATGGACGGGCAGGGCAAGACGCACGTTGGGTTCGAAGACGGGCTCGAAGTGACGCGAATCCTAGTCGCGGCACACCGCAGCATCGAAAGCGGAGCGGTCGAACGAGTAAACTCGTAGCGTGACCATCCATATCGCCGGGCTTGGCCCGGGAAACGTTGACCTCCTGACGGTCGAAGTCGTGTCGCTACTGAATGCCGGGCATCCGGTGATCGTGCGCACACGGCACCATCCCTCGGTTCAACTCCTTGACCCGGCAGGTGCGTGGACGGCTTGCGACGACCTCTACGCCCGTGCGAAGGATTTCGACGCCACTTACGACGCCGTGGCTCAGCGGGTGCTCGGCGTCGCGCCGGCGGGGGATGTTGTGTTTGCAGTCCCCGGACACCCGCTCTTCGCCGAGCGAAGCGTGGAGCGCGTTTTGGCGCTGGCGGACGAAATCGGGGTCGCAACGAAGATTCACCCCGGGATCAGCTATGTCGATGTGGCGGCGGCGGCGCTGCGCCGGGACCTCGGCAATGTGCAGCTTTGTGATGCGCTTGCCCTGCGGATTGATGCTCAGCGACCGGCGCTGATCAGTCAGCTTTACGACCGGGACACCGTGAGCCAGCTTAAGCTCGCGCTGCTGGAGATCTATCCCGGAGAACACGAGGTGGTGGTCCTGCGCAGCCTCTCCACGCCGGAGGAGCGAGCAGAGTCGATCTTGCTGGCGGACCTGGACCACGCGCCATTCAGCTACCTGGACTCGCTCTTCGTACCGACACTTGCCCCGCAGGAGGACGTTAGGCGGCTCGACGGCATCCATCACGTTGTTGCGCGACTGAACGCCCCGGACGGCTGTCCCTGGGACCGCGAGCAGACGCATGTGTCCTTGCGACCGCACCTGCTGGAGGAGGCATACGAAACTCTCGAAGCCATCGACGGCGGCGATCCCGCGAAGCTCGCTGAGGAACTCGGCGATGTGCTGCTTCAAGTCTTGATGCATGCGGAGGTGGGCGAACGCGAGGGCACCTTCACCCTTGGTGATGTGACGGAACACATCACGACTAAGCTCATTCGCCGGCATCCGCACGTCTTCGGCGACACCGCCGTCGACTCAGCGGAGGAGGTGGCGCAGAACTGGGAGGCGTTGAAGAAGCAGGAACGCCCCGACGGATCGATTCTCGATGGCGTGCCCTCGACGTTGCCTGCGCTCGCGGCTTCGCAGTCGATCCAGGGGCGCGCCCGGCGTATCGGCTTCGACTGGCCGGATGTCGGCGGGATCCTCGAGAAGCTCGCCGAGGAAATGCAGGAGTTCGCTGCGGCGCCAGACGCTGCCAATCGCGAGGAAGAGTTCGGCGACATCCTCTTCGTGCTGGCGTGCGTGGCCGAGCACTACAACCTGGACTCCGAACAGGCGCTGCGGATGGCCAACGAGAAGTTCCGCAAGCGTTTCGGGCTCATGGAGAGGTACGCGAGAAACGAGGCCCGCGAACTCAAGGATATGTCGATTGACGAAATGAATGAACTCTGGGAAAAGGCGAAGGCCGAACTGCGAGCAGGGCAGTTGTGAGGCGACCCTCGCCCCGGTAGGCTAAGAACATTGACTAATGGTTTAAGGATGGACACATGACACAGGCTGCCGAATCGGTTGTGACAATTGAGCGTTTCAAGAAGGGCAAGAGCTTCCAGGAGTACCTGGACAGCGGAGTCCGCAACAAGGAACTCTTCGAACAGAACTACGAGGGGACGGTGGTTGCCGCGGACAAGGCCGCGAAGCTGAGGGAACTCGCTTCGAAGCCGAACGGGCCCCACCACGTGATGGTTGTCGGGGAAGACTGGTGCCCGGACGTGTACCGCGGTGCCGGGGTTGCGGCGAAAATTGCCGAAGCGGCGGGCATTGAGTACCGCTTCTTCGAACGCGACCAGAACAAGGACATCATTGCGGAGTACCTGAAGGACGGCGAGTTCGAATCGATCCCGGTCTTCGTGTTCTACGACAAGGATCACAACGAACTCGCTCACTTCATCGAACGCCCGGGGAAGGCGAACGACGAAATGCACGAGCTTCGTAGCGTCCTTGGAGACACATCGCCGGAGGGCATTGCCAAGGCACTCGGCCACGAACCGACCGAGGAAGAGATTGCGGAGTACCGCGCGAAGGCCCGCGAGGCGTACCTCGAATGGCAGCGGGGCCCCACGTGGGCTTCGTGGCGCGACGCGACGGTGGACGAAGTGATTCAGCTTCTGAGCTAGCACCTACCACAAGTAGCGATTCTTAAGGGGCGGTCCGACGGACCGCCCCTTAAACTTTGCCCGGATGGCACCGAAACCCCCACGCCGACGGAACCTGCCACCTCGATTCCCGTGGTGGGCGGAGGTTCCGCTTTTCGTAGGCGTGCTGCTACTCCTGACCGCCGTCTATTTCCTGGTGATGAACGCATCCATCGATGGCGGCGCCCAGGAAATTGGCGAATCCACCAACAGCGCGGACGCGCTCTATTTCGGCTTGCACGGCGTCCTGATCGTTGCGACCGTTTCCATTGGCGTCATGCTTGGAGTTTGGCTACGGCGCTCAGCGTTCGCGGTTGCGGCGCTGGCGGCAACCTGGCTGGTTTCGGTGATGCTGCTGGCACAGGTCGCCACGTTTCACCTGGCGTGTGAAGGAACGAACGACATCATTCGCCACTGGCAGTGTGAGCAGGACCCAGGAGGCTGATGAGTTCATCGAGGTGACGAATGACTCCGACCTGGGGTCCTCCGCGATGGTCCTCCTGGCGGAACTGGTGCGTGAGCATAGCCGGGATCCCAAGGGACGTGGGAGCAACGACGTCTTCCTTCACGCGGTCACCCACAAATAGAGCCTCTGCTGGCGACACCTCCACAGCACGAAGGGCCGACTCGTAAATCCGGCGATGGGGCTTTTTCACGCCCTCAGCCACGGAGAATACGAACGCGTCGAAGTAGCGTTCCACGCCGACTGCGGACAAGTACGAACGCATCAGTACTGGCGGAGTTGTTGTGTTGGACACGGCGCAGATACGAACTCCGGTAGCCTTCAGCGCCCGCATCGTCGCTGGTAGCCTCGGTGAGGCATCGAAGCGGCGCACATCAGCCAAATGGAACTCCCGGGCGATTTGCGGAACTGCGCTCTCGGCCGCTCGCAATCCACGAGCGGTACAGGCTTCGCCCACGAGCATTTCGAGATCGGCCTCTCCGAAATCGGCGATTGAGGCCGCACCCTGGCGGACCTCGGCGATGAGGCTTGCGGCGAGTTGTTCGGCTTCAGCGGGGATTGCGTCGATGTGTGCAGCGACTCGGCTTTCGAGATCAACAGGAATGGGGTGGAGCTTGAAGAGCGTATCTCCAAGGTCCAACAGAAGGGCGCGGGGTGGCTGGTTCATGCGAGGTTCCAGTGTCGAACACGAAGTGGACGAATGACAATGAGCGCGCGTTCCTGGGTTGCAGCCCGTTCCAGCACCTCGGCAGGGGCATCATCGCCGAGGTAGCGCCGAACGATGTAGCGCCAGCCTTCGCCAGTGGGGTCAGGTTCGAGCGTCGCGCGGCCTTCGATGGCGACACCGCTGTACGGGCGGTCGCGGCTGTCCACGAGCAGCGAGACGCGGGGATTGGCTGTGACATTGTTGGCCTTCGTACGTCCAGCCGGGGTGGAAACGATGACGTGGTCTTCGCGGATAGCGTACCACACGGCCGACGTGACCGGACCGCCGCTACGCCCAATCGTCGCGAGGACGCAGGGAACCTTCATTTCCAGGAGGAACTGGCGAGCGATGCCGCTCAACGGGCTCGGTTGTTGTTGCGACATGGAAGGCAAACGCTAGACCGGCAACCGGCCTGCCTGCAAGATGGGACTATGAACTCACCGGTCACACCGTGGGTCCTGGCCGGCCGTATTTTCGCCATCGTAGGAATGTCGTTTTTCGCCGCAGTGGCGATCCTGTTCTTCGTGGGTGGATTCTGGCTCTGGGGCCTGGGCGCAACGCTTCTCTTCTTCCCGTTCTTCCTCATGATCGTTCTTGTCGAGCGGTGGCAGGCGGAACACGGCATGATTGGCCCTCCAGATGCTGCGGACCTTGCAGGCGAAGAGGACTAGCCTCGGCGTCGCCGCAGCGCTGACCCTCCTCGGCACGGCCTGCGGTGGACTCGACGACGCAACGCCAGAGTTTGATTGCGACCTCGGGGCCCTTCCCGGCGAGTACATCCGCCAAACTGGGGGCGTCTATCGGGCCAGCGAACTGCAGGAGCGCGTGTCAGCGGCGAACGGCTTCGATTTCGCCACACTCGGTTTGGTTGACGTCACTTTCAACTTCTGGAAGGAAACGGTCGACGCAGTACCGTTCGACCCGCCCGCCAATATCGTCTGTGAGCTGCTGACCTTTGCGAGTGACGATGGAGCGCAGGCATTCATCGCAGCACTTGAACCAAACGGCGAAACGCTTGCCGCGACATCGATAACCTGGCCGCCGGCTTCCGAATTCCTCGTCGAGGAAGTGATGATTGGCGAGGAGCGAGTAGACCTCCGAGCGTTTGTCGCAACGGGAGTCAGCGGTGCGCCCCGTACTCTCATTTCGTTGTTCGAAGCGGAAGGCTCACGGGTGCGTGCGGTTCACGCGGGCGGAGAAGAGACACAGCTAACGCCGGAACAACTTGTCCCGGCGCTTCGCAGTATCAGCACGGCTCCTTAGTCGTGTCCTTGTTACTTCGGGTCTTCGAAGATTTCGACGGACTGAATGACGTCGTTCTCTTCGATGGCGTCCAGCACCTCAAGGCCTTCGGTCACTTCGCCGAAGGGATAGAACTCATCGGCGCCGTTGCCGGCGTCGAGGGCGGGGTTGTCCTTCAGGTTAATGAAGAACTGGCTGCCAAAGGAGGATGCGCCGCTGGTCTTGGCCATCGAAATGGTGCCGCGGGTGTTGCTGACCTCATTCGGTTCGTCTTCCGTCAGGTAGCCGGGGCCTCCGGTGCCGATGCGTTCGAGTTCAGAGAGTTCGCGGCCGACTTCGGAGTAAGGGTCACCGCTCTGAACCACGAAATCCGGGACCACACGGTGCCAACGAAGGTTGTCGAAGTAACCGTTGCGAGCAAGGAAGACGAAGCTATTCACGGTGTTCGGCGACGCCTCAGCGAAGAGGTCCAGTTCCAGAACGCCTTTATCGGTGGTGATCACGGCGCGGTAGTTGAACTCGTCCGGGCTCGTAACTTCTTCAGCAGCCGAGAACTGGCGCGCGTCGGGAGTGGGCGAAGCGGCAGGGGTCGGTGTCCCTTCGACCGCTGGCGTAGCCGTGGGCTCGTCCGGGAGACCCACGCCGGGAGCGCTTGTGTCCGCTGTTCCGGCGAGCACGGAGGCGGCAATGAGACCGCCGACCATGGCGATAAGGCCAACGATCCAGAAGGTCTTGGCGTTGGTGAACAGGTTCATAGGGAACCCGGGCTTGTACACCTCTTGCGGCGAGTTGCCGCCGCTTCGATACTGCCGCTCGCGGGATGGTTTCTGGCGCATGTGCTGTTGCTCGCGCCGGTTCTTCTTGGCCAAATTGTTACCTCGGGATGGGCGCACAATCGCGTGCGCTCGCGCTGTGAGTATACGAACGGGCTGAACTAGCGGCCAAACGGACGGGCAGTCCAACGTTCAGGAACTGGCAAAACCGAGCCTCGCGAGTTCCTCACGGGCGACCTGCCGCTCATCCCACGGCACTACCTTGTTGCCGTAGATGATCGACTGTTCGTGGCCCTTGCCGGCCACCACCACGGTGTCGCCTTCCTTCGCCACGCTGAGGGCGTGGGCGATGGCCTCGCGCCTGTCCTCGATTTCCACGCAGTCCCGGCCAGCCTCACGCCCGGCGTTGACAGCGTGCTGGCCGATTTCGCGGACGATCGCCGCCGGGTCCTCGCTCCGTGGGTCTTCGCTGGTGAAGACGGCGAAGTCCGCTCCTTCCGCCGCGGCACGGCCGACTCCAAAGCGCCGACCGGGGTCACGCTCGCCGGCCGCGCCAACGACGATGATGAGCCGGCCCGGAGTGACTTCCCGTAGGACTTCAAGCACCTTCCGAACCGCGTCGCCGGTGTGCGCGTAGTCCACGACGACCTCGAAGGGCTGTCCCGCGTCGATCCGCTCCATGCGACCGGGGACGCCTTCGCAACGCCCAAGGCCCTCCGCGATGAGCTGCGGAGGCAGGCCAAACGCCATCCCAACTGTGGCAGCGCAGAGGGCATTCAGCACGTTGAAGATGGCAGGGAGGTGAATCTCGACCTCAGCCGGGCCCACGGGGGTAAGCAATCGGAATGAACTGCCGTCGGCCCGCAGATGGATGTTCCGGGCCAACACGTCCGCCGTCTCGGAGTCCAAGGCGTAGCGAACGGCGCGCGCATTGGGCGCCTGCCCCAGCATGAAGTTGGCTGACGGGTCGTCGTCATTCACCACTGCGGCCTTGGCTAGCCCCTTGTCGCTGGAGCGTTCGAGGGCGGAGAACAGGGCGGCCTTGGCTTCGCGATACGCTTCGAAGGTCTCGTGGAAGTCCAGGTGGTCGCCGGTGATGTTCGTGAAGGCAGCGATGTCGTAGTCGACGTCGTCGAGGCGGTTCAGTGCGAGGCCGTGGCTCGTGGATTCGACCACAGCGACATCGCAGCCGGCATCTACCATGCGGCGCAGCAATCGCTGCACTTCGTTGGCTTCCGGGGTGGTCATACGCGCGGTGGCTGTGTCCTGTTCGCCGCCGATGTAGGCGTCAACGGTGCCCAACCGGCCAACCTTGATGCCAGCGGCTTCGAGCATTGAGGTCACAAGGTACGACGTGGTGGTCTTGCCATCGGTACCGGTGAGCCCGACGACGTGCATTTCGGTGGCGGGATAGCCGTAGAACCACGCGGACGCTCGCGACAACGCCGGGCGCGAGGCGGGCGCTGAAACAACAGCGACCCCGGGGGGCAACTCTTTAACCGCATCCTCGTGGCCCTGCTGGATGAGCACGGCGGAGGCCTCGGCGGATGCCGCCTGTTGCAGAAAGGAGTGACCATCGACATTAAAGCCCGGGATGGCGACAAAGAGCGATCCCTGGCGCACCGCGCGCGAGTCGTGTTCCACGCCGGTAACCTGCGCGGAGGCATCGCCGCGCAACAACTTGAATTGGGGATTGTCGGAAAGCAGTGTGGCAAGAACGGGAGGGGTAGACACGCAGCTATGCTACAGGCATGCGCGAAAACAATCCGCATCCCGGTTGCTACGAGTGGGCAGTAAGCCGCCAGAGGTCAAGGAAGTTCGTGAGCATACGAGCGGTGGCGCCCCAGATTAGGTCGTCGCCGAAGCGGTAGGCGGGGAAGCTCCGTTCGCGGCCATCTACCACGCGCCGATCGTCGACGAAGTTCACCGGGTCCAGCAGGTGGCTCATTGGCACTTCGAGCAGGTAGGCGACCTCGACGTCGGGGTAGACCCAGTCGTAGGGGTAGCGCTCGAGCCAGCCGACGTAGGGCCGGACGCGGAAGTTGCTGATGGTGAAGATGTCGTCGATGCGCCCGAGGACATCGACGTGGTCCGGCTGAACGCCGAGTTCCTCGTGGGTTTCACGAAGCGCCGTAAACAGGAGATCCGGGTCCGTGTGGTCGGCCGCGCCACCGGGGAAGCTTATCTGGCCTTTGTGGTGGAGCACGAGTTCCGAACGCTTCTGGAAAACAATGTGCGGTTCTCCGTGGTCGTACAGGAGCACCATCACGGCAGCGGCCGCCCCGTCGTTGTGTTCGATTTCGGCGGGAGCGTATTGCTGGAGGACGTTTCGGAGCGGTTCTTTCATGCGAGACGGCTTACCACGTGACGCCGGCGCGTCGACTCCTGCAATTCTGCCCAGATTCGCTCGTTCAGTTCCACTGCCTCGGGGCTTTCCAACATTTCAGCCACCGCGTGCAGTTCGGTGAGCAGGCCGCGCAGGATGGCGTTGTCCAGCTGGAGCGCCGAGACGTGCAAATCACGGTGCCAGTTTGTGTCGATAGCGGTGCGAATTCGGGCGGCGAGGTCCTCGTCAGTCACGATGAGGAGCCCGTCTTCGAGCAGCGGCAAGATTGCGTTGTCCTCTTCGACCAGGCGGGCGGCGGCGCGGTCGTAGTCCTGGGCAATGATGTTCAGGAGCATGAGCCCCTGGCCAAAGTTGCCCTGGGCGAAAGGCGTCTTCAGTTCCGGCCCTATGCCTCGCAGGTACTGCGAGACTATCCCCTGGAGCACGCGCGGCGGATCTGGCTTCATGCTCCCCTCCCAATCGTGCGCAGGATGATTTCGTCCTGGAAGTTCATAAGCCAGTAGGAAGTGACCGGGAGCACAAGTTCGTTCGAGCGCCCTTCCTGGAAGGAACGGGTGCCTGTGAGCCAGATTGCCTGGCCCTTCACGCCGTTGAACACGTTCCACCAGTGCAGCGCTTCACGGTTCACCTTTCGGCCCGAAGCTGTCTCATACGTTTCCAACGCGTTCTCAGCGGAGATCATGCCGCCCTTGAGGCCGTTGCGCGCCCACTCCCATGCTTCGTTGAAGGACCACGCGATGTCTTCGACGGGGTCGCCAACGTGGGCCATTTCCCAATCGACGATGCCGTAGATGTCGCCGTCGAGCCGGTAGAGGAAGTTGCCGGTGCGATAGTCGCCGTGAACAGCGGTCACCCGTTCCGGAGGCGGTGGTGGGTTTCTCCGGAGCCAGCGGATCGCCGCTCGGGTGATGGGCTGCGGCTCCAGTTCCTCGCGGTTGATGATCGCTTCCCAGTGGTCGAGCTCACGCCGCCAGCAGTCTTCGGGCTTTGGTTCGTCCACGACTTGAGCGATGGGAGAGTCCCGCCATTCCAAATCGTGGATCGCCGCGAGGATTTCGTAGTGTCGCCGCCCGACGGTTTCGCGAACGCCTTCGTATTCGGCTTCGAGAATGCGGCCGGTGCTGGTGTCGCAGTCGAGGATACGGTCCATGACGAAGAAGGGGCTGCCGAGCACGGACTCGCCGTTTTCCAGCCAGCGCATTTTTGGGACCGGGACAGTTGTCCCTTCGAATGCGGAATAGAAGGCGAACTCGAGTTCGCGATCGGTCTCCAGCAGGCTGGCGGGCGGGTCTTTTCGAAGAACGAGTTCTTCTTCGTGCCGGGCGCCGTCGCGTTCGTAGGTAGCGCGCAGCATCCATGTTTCGCGAGAGGCGCCGCCGTAGATGCGCAGCAGGTTGGAAACTTCAACGCTGGGAACGTTCAGCTTGCTGGCGAGGTATGCCGCGACTTGCTCTTCCACGGCGGGCATAGTGGCCGCGAGTGTTAACGGTGTCAATCAGCCCGCAGCTGCGTAGCCAGCAATTGGGAGGAGCTAAATCGTGCCCTTGGTGCTGGGGATGTCGCCGCGGCGGCGTGGGTCCACGCGCACGGCGGCATCGAGTGCCCGCGCGAGCGCCTTGAAGCAGGCTTCAATCTTGTGGTGGTCATTCACGCCCGCTAGCGTGCGGATGTGCACGTTCAGTTTCGCGGCGAAGGCGAATGATTCGAGGAAGTGGTTGAAGAGGTCCGGGGGCATGCCGCCGACGTCGCGTCCGTGGAGCTTGAGGTCGAGCGCGGCGTAGGGCCTGCCGCTGAGGTCGACGGCGGCGAAGGCGAGCGCCTCATCGAGGGGCATGTAGGCCGACCCTGCACGCACGAGACCAGCCTTGTTGCCGAGCGCCTGGACGAACGCTTCGCCGAGGGCGATTCCACAGTCCTCGACGGAGTGGTGCTCGTCGATGTGAAGGTCGCCGTCACAACGCACTTCGAGGTCGAACACACCATGCTTGGCAATGTGGCTCAGCATGTGGTCAAAGAAGCCGATTCCCGTTTCGGTTACGAACTTCCCCGAGCCATCCAGGTCGAGGCGGACGTCGATGGTCGTTTCGGCGGTTTTGCGGCTCACGGTGGCGACGCGGTTGTTCATGCTGCGGAAATCTCCTCTAGCGCCTTGATGAGGCGGTCGGTGTCGGATGGGCGTCCGGCGCTGATGCGAATGCAGTCGCGCAGGTCGGGCCGGTCATAGTAGCGAACGAGCACGCCTCGGCTCCGCAATGCGTTGGCGACCGAGGCAGCGCTGCGGCCTTCCACGTGAAAGAGCACGAAGTTGGCATCGGTAGGATTGGGCTTCAGCCAATCGAAACGACGAAGCTCGCGCACCATGCGATCACGTTCAGCGATGATCATGGAGATGGTTTCGGCGATCTCGGCGCGGTGAGCGAGAGCGGCCTGGGCCCCAACATCGGCGGCGACATTCACGTTGTAGGGCTGCTTGATGGCCATCATGTGGCTCGCCAACTCGGGGTCGCTAACGGCGTAGCCGACGCGAAGTCCGGCGAGACCGGCCCATTTGCTAAAGGTTCGAAGCACCACCAGGTTCGGATGCGTACGAATCAACGGCACAACGCTCTGCCCGCCGAACTCAACGTAGGCCTCGTCGACCACCACCAGCGCGTTGAGCGCACACAGCGTCTCGACCTCGGCGTGGGGCGTGGAATTACCGGTGGGGTTGTTAGGCGATGTGAGAAACACGATGCCCGCACCATCGCCAACCGCCTGCGCAATGGCGGCGAGATTGAGAGTGAAGTCGGGGTTGCGCGGCACTTCCAGAGGTTCGGCACGGACGATTCGCGCGAGGAAGCGGTACATGCCGAAGGTTGGCGTGGCAATCGCAACCTTCGCAGGCATGGCCAGCCGAATGAGGATATCGATGAGCTCGTCGGCGCCAGTACCGGCGACGACCTGGTCCGCATCGGCCCCGACAAATTCGGCTATGGCCGCACGAAGGGACTCCTGACCGGGGTCCGGGTAGATGTGCAGGGCAGCGTTCGCAATCGCCTCAAGGACGGCTGGATGCGGCCCGTGCAGGTTTTCGTTGGCGTCGAGCTTCACCAGTTGTTCTACCGGCACGCCGATCTCGGCCGCGAGGACGTCGAGCGGCTTCACGGGCACGTATTCCTCGAGATCGCCGAGGTCCGGGCGTAGTAGTGCCCGGAGGTCGACCACGGCTAGCGGCCCTGTATGCGCCGCTCGACGGAGCGGGCGTGGGCGGTGAGCCCTTCGGCCCGGGCGATAATGCTGGCGACGCGGGCCAGTTCTTCGGTGACGTCGTCGGGAAGGTTCACGATTGCGATGCGCTTGAGGAAATCGGAGACGCCGAGGGGGCCGCTCCAGCGCGCGCTGCCGCCGGTGGGCATGGTGTGGCTGGGGCCAGCGATGTAGTCGCCGATGGCTTCTGGCGATCCGTCACCAAGAAACAGCCCGCCGGCGTTGCGAACCTTCTGCACGTAGGCCGTGGGGTTTTCGACCAGCAAGCAAAGGTGCTCCGGCGCATAGTCGTTTGCGAGGTCGATAGCATGGTCGATGTCGTTCACGAGGATGCAGCCACCGCGGTTTTCCATGGATTCGCGGGCAATCTTTCCGCGTTCGAGTTCGCCGAGTTCGCGCTCGATGAAGCGTGAAACCTCATCGGCCAGGAAGTGAGAAGGCGTGAGCAGAATGGGCGTAGCGAGGGCGTCGTGTTCGGCCTGGGCCAGGAGGTCGCCTGCCACGTGCGCGGGGTCGGCGCTTTCGTCGGCAATGATGACCGTTTCGGTGGGTCCGTAAACGCTGTCGATGCCTACGTCTCCGAACACTTGCTTTTTCGCCACGGTGACGAAGAGGCCACCGGGGCCAAAGATCTTGTCGACGCGCGGCACGCTTTCGGTGCCGTAGGCGAAGGCGGCGATGCCTTGAGCTCCACCAGCCTTAAAGACGCCATCAACGCCCGCAATGTCCGCCGCAACGAGCTTCACGGCCGGTACGGTGCCGTCGGGCAGGACCGGGCTGGTGAGGTAAACCTCATCAACGCCGGCAACTCGGGCCGGGATGGCGCACATGAGTACGGTGCTCGGCAAAGGGGCGGCCGAGCCGGGAACGTAGATACCAGCGCGCTGAATGGCGCGGGTCACCTGGCCGAGTCCGTTGAACTGGAAGTCGAAGATTGCCCCGCGGAGTTGCTGTTCGTGGTAAGCGCGCACGCGTTCCGCGGCAGCCTTCAGCGCTTCGACGATCTCGCTGTCGACGGTGTCGTAGGCGGCACGAATCTCTTCCGGTGACACGCGGATCTCTTCGGTGGTGGCTCCATCGATACGCGAGTTGTAGTAGCGGATGGCGTTGTCGCCGTCGTCGCGGATATCGCGAATGATGCGGCGCACAACTTCTTCGGGCGAAAGCTCCTGGCCAAAGGTGCGGAATGTGGTTTCGCGGAGTCCCATGGGGAGCTCTTCGGTATCAAGGGCGCGCCGGGAGAGCAGGGTCTGCCGGCCTTCCTCAGCGTTGCGGAAGATCCGCATTGAAGTACCTCTCTATTGCGGCGGCGGCCGCTTCGGTGGAACGCCGCAGGAACGCGTCGATTTCGTCGCTGGTGACGTGGGCGATTGTCTCATTCAGCAGGGCAGGAATCGAATCGAGCATTTCGCCCAGCTCCCGGTCTTCTTCAATCCCGGCGCGGCGGAGGTGATTGGAGACCATTGAGCGCATGCGCGGGAGGTCCATGTTGCGCTGGACGACGTCCAGGGAAACCTCGCGCCACTTGTCGAGTGTCTGGTGGTCGATGAATCCACAGTCGATGCCATCGACGGTGCAGGCGAGCGCCGAGGCGATTTTTCGCACGAGGCCCGGATCGTCGCCGAATTCGCGGTCGAGGTCGAACTGAAGCAGGCGATCCATAAGGTTGGCGCGTAGATGGCCGCCAAGGTCTTCGTAGCGTGCGAAGTAGGGCCGGTAGACGCCCGTGATGTAGTGCTCATCGAACACGAGGTGGCTCACATACCCGGCGACAAATGCCCGGGTCGCCGGGGCCAGGCGTGCCGGGTCGACGAGGTGTTCGTAGGCTCCGAAGAACCCGGCCACGGAGTCCTGGTGGTCATGATTTTCAAGGCTGAAGAAGTGCGTCTCCTCGCGGCCCTGGCGCGTCAACACGCGGATGTCCGGGGAAGTTGCACCAAGGAGATACTCCCCGGGGCTGCCGTCGATGTCCCCAACCCCCAGGCCCTCGGCGATCCTGTTCGCAAGGACCATATGGAGAGTGATGGGCGGCATTTCGAATGGGCCTTTCGTAGAACGGAATGGGATGCGGCGGCGCCGCTAGATGCGGGCGCTCTCGATCGTGGTGAGCAGGATACCCTTGCAGCCCACGCGAGAAAGTTCGTCCATCAGGCGGTGTGCTTCGCGCCGGCGAATCATGGCCTTCACCGAAAACCATCCTTCCACCTGCAACGGAGCGACGGTGGGAGATTCGATGCCCGGCGTGATTTCGCAAGCGATCGGGAGAATGTCCCCGGGTACGTCGTATTCGACCATCATGTACTCGGCGGCAACCAGCTTGCCCTCGATGCGGCTGACCATAACGCGGACCTGCGCCGGATGCTCGCGTCCCGAATGTGCGAAGAGCGCGGCATTCGAGCGGAACAGTGGCTCACCAACAACGCGCAGACCTGCTTCCTTCAGCGTTGTGCCGGTGTCCACCACATCCACGACGGCTTCGGCGATACCTAGCTGAACGGAGATCTCCACGGCCCCTTCAAGTTCCACGATCTCAAGGGTTTCGTCTCGGAAGTATTCGCGGGTGATGGACGGCAGCGAGGTGGCGATGCGCATCCGCGCCACATCCTGCAACGTGTGCGCCGAGGATTCGTTCGGCACAGCAGCGCAAAGGCGCGAGTGACCGAAGTTGAGGTCGACAAGGAGCGTGGGGTCGAGGTTCTTTTCGGCAACGAAGTCCTTGCCGGTTACGCCCGCATCAAGGATGCCGTTCGAAACGTAGATGGGAATGTCGCCCGGGCGTAGGAAGTAGAACTCGACGTCGTTCTCAGCGTCCACCACGGAAAGGCCACGACGCGCGGAGCGCCCCACGTTGTATCCACACGATGTGAAGAGATCGATGGTTGGCTCGCTGAGTGCACCTTTGTTGGGAAGGGCAATTTTGATCATAGCTTTCGGTACACGTCTTCCAGGGAAACGCCCTTTTCGGCCATCATGCAAGCCACGTAGTAAAGCACTTGCGATAGTTCACCTGCCAGCTCGTCGCCGCCTTCGTAGCGTGCGGCCATCCAGCTCTCGGCTGCCTCTTCTACCAGCTTCTTCCCGATGGCGTGTGGCCCGCCGCGAAACAGTTCGGCGGTTCCCGAACCTTCGGGCATGGTCTGCTTCCTGCTCACAGCGAGCTGGCACATCTCTTCGAAGGTCATGTGCCAACGATAGCCCATGAAGGTGAACGGTTCACGTTGCTGGCCCTGCGGTGCCGAAGGACCGGACCGAGCAGCCGAAACGCTAACCGCGAGCCCCCTTCCCGGTGGATATACTGGAGGCGTGATGAAAAAATCTCGCGCTGTTTTGTGGCTGGTGCTTCTGCTCGCGGGGATTGCGGCGGCCTGTTCGAGCGAGGACACGCCACAGGATGCCGTTCATGTGATGACGGCCAACGGAGTGGTGGGGCCTATCATGGA
This sequence comes from uncultured Anaerolineaceae bacterium, assembly GCA_964509855.1. Classification (GTDB taxonomy): domain Bacteria; phylum Chloroflexota; class Dehalococcoidia; order Tepidiformales; family Tepidiformaceae; genus CAZDZP01. Next base: position 22,312 of record CAZDZP010000006.1, read on the forward strand.
CCGCTTCATTGACCGAGGCATCGAACGGGCCGAGGACAACCGGGGCAAGGTCATCGTTATCGAGATGGACACGCCGGGCGGTCTCAGCAGCTCCATGGAATCCATTGTGAAGCGCATCTTGAATTCAAGCGTGCCGGTGGTGCTCTACGTGACGCCCCCCGGAGGGCGCGCCGCAAGCGCGGGAACCTTCATCGCGATGGCAGCACATGTAGCTGTGATGGCGCCGAACACGCGGATTGGCGCTGCGTCCGCTGTGAACGCCGACGGTGGTGACATTGAGGGCGCGCTGGGTCGCAAGATTGAGAACGACGCCGTAGCGCTCATACGCGCGCTCGCCGAAGAACGCGGCCGGAACGTCGAGTGGGCCGAGAGCGCCGTGCGCGACGCGACTGCCGACCAGGCAAACGACGCCGCGGAACTGGGCGTTGTGGATTTCGTGGCCAACGACATCGAAGAGATCCTCGCCCGGTTGGATGGGACCTCGATCTCGCTGCGTCCCGGGACAACCGTGGAGATGACGGGTCTCGTCGATGCGGAGGTCGTGCGGACCGAGCTGACAGTCTGGGAACGCATCCTGATGGTGCTTGCGAACCCGACGCTTGCTTCAATCCTGATTTCGTTGGGGTTCCTGGGCATCATCTTCGAACTCTCCAGCCCGGGAACCTTCATTCCCGGTACAGCTGGAGTGATCGCGATCATCCTGGGGTTCATCGGTTTCGGTGCGCTCCCGGTGGAAACGGCGGGGCTGGTGCTGATTGCCCTGGCGCTGGTGCTCATCGCGCTGGAATTGTTCGTGCCGTCCGGGGGCGTGCTGGGGATCGGCGGAGTGGTTGCGCTGATCATCGGGGGCATCATCGCCTTCCGCGATACGCCGACCGACTTCCAGCCGAACCGCATCGTGGTCGGCGTTCTCATCTTCCTCCTGGCCGGCATGTTCATCTCAATCACGCTCGGGTTGGCTCGCATGCGGAAGATGGAGCGGCCCATAGGCACGCAGGCTCTGATCGGTCAGACTGCCGTGGTGCGAACGCCACTCGCACCCGACGGGTTCGTGTTCATTGATGGTGAACGCTGGCGCGCGAAAATCGACCATGGAATGGCAGGCGTGGGCGAGCGCCTGAGAGTCACCGGCGTTGAAGGATTCACGCTGCATGTACGAAAAGAGGTAGAGGATGACCCAGGGGGACAAGCAACCAATACGTGAGCCGGATGCGGAATACCCGTCCGGTGCGGGTTCGAAGATTATTCGCGCCTTCCTTGTCGGGCTCAGCGCGATTCTCCTCATTCCGCTCCTGCCGTTCGCTATCCGCATCGTCAGCGAATACGAACGTGGCGTTATCTTCAGGCTCGGCCGCCTCACAGGCGCCAAAGGGCCGGGCCTGTTCGTGCTGATGCCGCTCATTGAGCGCATGGTGAAAGTCGATCTGCGAACGGTGACGCTCGATGTTCCCGCGCAGGAAGCGATCACGCGCGACAACGTGACAGTGAAGGTCAACGCCGTCGTCTTCTTCCGCGTGCTCGAACCGACAGCGGCCGTGGTCAAGATTATGGACTACGTGCGGGCGACATCGCAGATTTCGCAGACGACGTTGCGGTCGGTGTTGGGCCAGTCGGAACTCGACGAGCTTTTGGGACAGCGCGAACAGATCAACCAGAAGCTGCAACAGATCATCGATGAGCAGACGGAACCGTGGGGCATCAAGGTGACCGCCGTGGAAGTGCGCGATGTCGAGCTTCCGCAGTCGGTACAACGGGCGATGGGCGCCCAGGCTGAAGCCGAACGCGAACGGCGCGCGAAGATCATCGCGGCCGATGGCGAATTCCAGGCGAGCGAGCGCCTGCGGGAGGCGGCGGAAGTCATGGCGCGCGAGCCGATGACGCTCCAGTTGCGGTACCTGCAGACGCTGCGGGAGATAGGCGCGGAGCACAACACGACAATCGTTTTCCCGGTGCCAATCGACATGCTGGAAGCGTTCATGCGCGATAGCGACTGATTGCGACGATCGAAGATGCGAGTTGCGCGGGTGACTGCGTAGACTCGCGGCCATGAACGCATTGATCACACTTAACCAGCTTCGTAGCCTGCAGCTTCGCGCGCAGGGACTGGTTGGCAACGGTGAGCGGCCCCGTGGTGAAACGGAGAAGCAGCGCGTCCTTTCGGCAATCGAGCGCATGGCGGCGCTGCAGATCGACACCATCCACGTTGTGGCGAAAAGCCCGTACCTCGTGCTTTGGAGCCGGGTAGGGGACTACGAGCAGTCGTCGCTCGATGAAGTCCTCGCCGATGGCGACATCTTCGAATACTGGGCGCACGCTGCCTGCTTTCTTCCGACCCGCGATTTGGCACCCTACCGCGCCTTCGCCGCTGCCCGGGTGTCCACGCGCCAGCGGAACAACGCCCGTTGGCTTGCCAGCAACAAAGAGTTAGCGGACATCGTGCGGACGCGGATCGAACAGGAAGGGCCCTTGCGTTCCGCCGACTTCGAACGGAGCGACGGTCGCAAGGCTGCGGGCTGGTGGGATTGGAAGCAGGAGAAGGTCGCGCTGGAGGTGCTGTTCGACCTCGGCGTGCTCATGGTGAAGAAGCGCCGCGGTTTCCAGCGCTTCTACGATCTGGCGGAACGAGTTCACCCGAACTGCGACGACAACCTGCCCACACTGGAGGAGGCGCGCCGGGCGCTGATCCGACGGGCCGCCGGTGCCCTGGGCGTGGCCCGACCCGAATGGATTGCCAACTACCTGTTCCTCAACCAACCGAAGACGCCAATCGTCGGACTAATCCGGGAGATGACGCGAGCGGGCGAACTGGCCGAAGTCTCCGTTGAGGGTTGGAATGCGCCGGGCTATGCGCTCCCCGGTTGGATTGACGAGAACGACCCTGCGCGCGAACCGGAGGCGAGAACAGCACTGTTGTCGCCTTTCGACCCGGTGGTGTGGGACCGCGACCGGCTGGCGGAGCTGTACGGCTTCGACTACCGGATAGAGTGCTACACGCCGGAAGCGAAGCGGCAGTACGGGTATTTCAGCCTTCCAATCCTGCACGACGGGAGGATGGTGGGGCGGCTGGACCCAAAGGCGCACCGCAGAGATGGGGTGATGGAGATAAAGACACTGCACCTGGAGCCGGGCGTGGTGCCTGACGCCAGCCTTGTGGAGAGCCTGC
>CAZDZP010000007.1:0-24439 GCA_964509855.1 uncultured Anaerolineaceae bacterium
AGTGCGAACCTTCCAGGCCTTTACTGCCGACCTGGAAAGGATGGCTGATTGGCTGGTCGATCTTGGGATTACCACAGTGGCAATGGAGTCGACCGGGGTGTATTGGATTCCGGTCTACGAGATTCTGGAAACCCACGGCCTGCATGTCGTGCTGGCCAATGCACGGGACGCCCGTGCAGTACCTGGACGCAAAACCGACGTTAACGATGCACAGTGGATTCAGCGGTTACATGCCTGCGGGTTGCTGCGTGCTAGCTTCCATCCTGATCGAGAGATCGCGGCGTTACGCAGTTATCTGCGTTTACGAGAACGGCACCTCGATTACGCGGCTGCGCATATCCAGCACATGCAGAAGGCGCTCACCCACATGAATCTGCAACTGCATCATGTGGTGTCTGACGTCACCGGAGTCACTGGGATGCGGATCATCCGAGCCATTGTCGCTGGCGAGCGAAACCCGACTAAATTGGCAACCATGCGCGATACCCGCTGCAAGTCCAGCCCCGAGGTTATCCAGAGTGCCTTGGTCGGCAACTACCAGCCGGAGCATGTTTTTGCTTTGGCGCAAGCGCTGGCCATGTACGACGCTTATCAGGTGCAGCTTGAGGTCTGCGACCAACAAATTGCTCAGAGTCTGCTGCGGCTCTCCCAGCAAAAGTCCCCACCCAGCGAGCCCCTACCGAAGCCACGTCACCGTACTCGGCAGCCGAATGCGCTCAATTTCGACGTCCGCTCCTTGCTCTATCAGTTGGTCGGCGTCGACCTGACTCAAATCCACGGCATCGGTCCCTACTTGGCACTGCGGTTGGTCGCTGAGTGCGGTACCGATCTGAGTCGTTGGCGTACTGCCCACCACTTTACCTCCTGGCTGACCTTGGCTCCTGGGTGCCGTATTAGCGGCGGTAAGGTGCTCTCGGCTCACACTCGCAAGACCAAGAATCGAGTCACGGCTCATCTCCGGTTAGCGGCGGTAACCATTGGCAGGACGAACACAGCGTTGGGCGCTTTTTATCGGCGCTTGTCGGCTCGCATCGGCAAGGCCAAGGCGGTAACAGCGACTGCCCGCAAGATTGCCATCCTGTTCTACAACGCGATGCGTTTCGGCATGGCTTACCAGGATCCGGGAGCCGATCACTATGAGCAGAAGTATCGGGAGCGAGTGGTTAAGGGATTACACCGCAGGGCAGCCGAGTTTGGCTTCACACTACAGGCCGTCGAAGGTGTTTCTTAGGAAGGCTACCGCTCTCTTAATGTCGGACTCCCTCAATCAGTAACTTTGATCGAGGCATTGGGCGAGCGATATCCACGAGCCGAGCTGTGCCGTGTGTTTGGCGTGCATCGCAGCAGTGTCTACGACACATGCAAGCGACGCCGTTATGTCGATCATCAACGGATTGCATTGCGCCAACTGGCCACTGATTTTCATCAACAAAGCCGCGGCTCAGCGGGAGCCAGAACGCTGTCGGCGGCGCTGCGGATACAAGGTGTTGCGGTAGGCCGCTTCCTGGCGGGTCGCCTGATGAAAGAGGCCCGACTGTTCAGTTCGCAATGCAGCAAGCACCGCTACCGCAAGGCTGATGGTGAAAGTGCCATCGCGGCCAATGAGTTAGATCGGCAGTTCACTGTGAGCCGCCCGAACCAGGTGTGGTGCGGTGATGTTACCTACATCTGGGCAGGCAACCGCTGGATCTATCTGGCTGCGGTGATGGATCTATATGCGCGTCGCATCGTCGGCTGGGCGCTCTCCAATCGACCGGACTCACAGCTCACAACACGCGCCTTGCGCGTGGCCTTTGAGTCGCGTGGCTGCCCACAGCAGCTGATGTTTCACTCCGACCAAGGCAGCCATTACACAAGCATTGAGTTTCGCCAAATGCTGTGGCGCTACCGGATCAAACAGAGCATGAGCCGCCGTGGCAACTGCTGGGATAACGCACCGATGGAGCGATTTTTCAGAAGCTTGAAAACGGAGTGGATGCCGGAACACGGCTATGCCAGCCAAGGCCAGGCTGAGGCGGACGTGCTGCGCTATCTGACGGGTTACTACAACCATCAGCGGCCACACAGCTACAACGGATATAAAACGCCAGTGGATGCCGAATCAGTGGCCGGATAAACCTAAACCAGTGTCCAGATTTTGTTGACCACAACACCTTTCAGCAAACCTGTCAGGGAGTCTGCTAACGCCTTCGAGGGACGAATCCTGCCACTGACCAACTCGTACAGGACGGCTTTGTTGTCGCCGAACTGGATGTATTGGCGGATGAAGGCGCGTAGCTGCTCAAGCTCATCCTTGCCCTTGAGAAAGAGCGGTGCTTTGTCGATGTATGGCTGGTAGTGGGGTGCATCAATGACGCCGTCACGAACATAGTTGTGTAGATAGGCGCAGGGGCGAAGCGCAATGCTGCGGTCATACACGGCTTCGTTGAAGCCCTCTAGCAATGAGGCGTATGACCATGCCTGGTAGGACGGGTGGACTGTCTCGTTCAACCCCTTGCCGAGCGCGGTGACGACGATCGCATCTTTGTCCGAGAGCTTTGAAGTACTCCACTGCTTCAGTTCGATGAGCACGGCGTTCTTCTCGCCGGCTTCACCATGCCCGGTCAGCGTGAAATCGATTCGCTTGGAGGATTGAGGAAGGTGGAGCTCGATTGCCAGGCCAGCGTCGTCTGGCAGTCTCTCATCACGAAGGACTTTGGCCATGTAGCCGAGAGAGCCTCTCCAGGACGCCATTTCTGAACGGCCAACACGCTTGCCCGTTCTAGCGGTGTAGTGGGCGAGGATCACATCTTCGATGTCGTCGTTATCGTGGACGTGGAGAAACTGTTTTTTTGTGGCTTCGTAAACGATCAACTTCGGTCATCCTTGGCAAACGTCAGGTTTAGATCTGATCGTACTTCTTGCTCGTGTTCCAGGCCTTTGCGACCGGGTATTTTTCGCCGTTAAGCTTCAGCTTCTGCTGGGCTGCCTCATTGAGGTCTACTCCCAGTACTGAGGCAAGCCGAACCACATACATAAGGACGTCGGCCAGCTCGTCTTTTACCGCCTGGGCGGTTTCCGGATTCCGCGCCGCTTCTTTAGAAGCATCCTCGGTCATCCATTGGAAAATCTCAGTGAGCTCACCGACTTCACCGCTCAGTGCCATCGCCAGGTTTTTGGGGGAGTGAAACTGGGCCCAGTTGCGGTCGCTGGCAAATTGCTCGAGCGCTGTCGCGAGTGGCGCGACGTCGACTAGGGAGGAGGGCGGTGTGGTCGTGTTCGTCACTCGGGTTACCTGTGTTGGGCTGTATGCAGGGGAGATCAGGCGCTTTGGCGCTTGCGAGTTTATCCTTCCCGCACGGTATACGCAGATGACCAGCCCGCCATAGTGGTATTTGAGCTGAGCGTTATCGATACCGCACCGGTGAAGTTTTTGGCCGTTTGGGAGGCCGCGTGGAGGGTAAATGCACCTTTACGTGTTCTAAAAATGTGTAAAGCTGCAATTAGCTTAGGCAGTCGCCATGGGCACGTAAGGCACGACGAGCGTAGTAACTGAACGCAGCGCCGTGACGTTTTGCCGTGGAGATCCAGTCATGGGCTTCTTTGCCAAGGACTTCGGGGATCGGACGAATTTCACCTGCGCTCATGGCCAGCAGCTGCATCTTGGCTGCCCGTTCGAACAACTGGGCCAAGACACAAGCTTCTTCAATGGAGCTGCCCGCGACCAGCAAGCCGTGGTGCGAGAGCAGAATGGCTCGCTTGTCACCGATCGCTTTGGAGATGATCTCTCCCTCTTCGTTGCCGACAGGGACGCCAGGCCACTCCTTCAAGAAAGCGCAATCGCCAAACAGTGGGCAAAGGTCCATGTGCGAGACCTCCAGAGGCACTTCAAGCATCGAAAGAGATGAACTGTGCAGCGGATGGGTGTGGATGATGCAATTCACATCTGGGCGGGCCCGATAGAGCCAGCTGTGGAAACGGTTGGCTGGGTTGGCCATGCCGTTACCCTTCAGCACGATCAGGTCCTCGTCTACGACCAGAAGATTGGATGCCGAGATCTCATCGAAGCCCAGACCAAGCTGTTGCGTATAATAGGTGCCCGGTTCTTCAGCACGAGCCGTGATCTGCCCCGCGAGGCCAGAGTCGTGACCAGCATCGAACAGGATGCGGCAGGTCAAGGCGAGTTTTTGCCGCGGCGTATAGGTATTATCGATCAGTGCAATCATCATCTGCTTTTGGGCTAGCTCGACAAGCTGGTCCTTCGAGGTCTGCATGGTCGTAATCACGGTCGGTACCTAAATATAAAGGCGGTGTTTCCCCCTGGTTACCGCTGCAACGGTATCAGGACACTCAGTGATCCTAATGACACTTCGTGTCATAATCAAGATATGCATTATTTTTCAAGGAACAGCTCTGGATGTCGGTTCAGCTGAGAATTTTGCGTAAGAAGATGGGCATGACCCTGGAGCAACTGGCAGGTCAGACCGGGTTGACGAAGAGCTATCTGTCCAAGGTGGAGCGAGGTATGAATTCGCCTTCGATTGCTGTAGCACTGAAGTTGGCCAAGGCGATCAACGTCCAGGTCGAGGAGCTCTTCAGCACCGAAGCGCTGCCAACAGAGGGCTATAGTCTTGTTCGCCGTCAGCAGCGTGATGCGCCTGGCGAGCACTCAGCCTCCATCCATGTGCCTCTTGCACGACACATCGGGCACAGGGTGTTGTTGCCGTTCATGATCTACCCATCTCGCTCGTTTGGGCGCTCGGCCTTCAAGGAGCACCTGGGAGAAGAATTCATCTATATCCACCGGGGAAGCGTGGAGGTCGATTTTGGTACCGAGCGCCTCATCTTGGAGGAAGGCGACGCCCTGCATTTTAATGCGCAGAAATCTCATCGCATCCGTACGGTTTCGAAGATACAAGCAGAGCTGCTTGTGGTGGTGCACAGTTCGGAATAAGCGCGGCGCTAGATCAACTGATCAGCGACCACGCATACCGACCTTCTTTGGCCTTGCATCCGAGTTGTCCACAGCGATCAGCTGAGCCCCGCAAACTCGGCTACCAGAACCTCGGGACTTACACCACTTCCTGGGGCACGATCCAACATCATCGAAAGAACGTTTGTCTGGCTGAAGGAGAGCCGGCGAATCGGCATCGATAAAGCCCTTCATGGCTTGAAGCGGCGGTCGAGCTCCGACTGGGCAAAATACGCCGATGCCTTGCGCAGCGTCTCACTGGCCTGATGCAGTTCACGATTTTTTCGCTCCAGAGATTTCAGCCGCCCTCGCTCCTCAGTTGTCAGCCCCGAACGCCCCCCCCCGGTCAGCCGATCTTCGGGAATATTGACTTGATGGTTATCCACTGCGACTCGTACTCGTGCTGATGCTCCAGCACCAGGCGAAGCGCCCGCTCTTTCACTTCCGATGAGCATTTAGATGTGCTTTTCATGACTCCATCCTCTCAAGAGTTGTGGAGCCTCCGGAAATCCCGGGGCGGTTTAGGTGCTCACCGGAGTCGGTTTGTCGTAGTTACCAACTTTTTAAGTCTGTCAACAGACATTTTTTGTCTGGTAAATCTGCCGCTATGCCGTTTTTTAGGCCGTTACATCACTTCGGTCGGCTTTTTTTGTCGGATCGTCCCAGGTCTGATTGCGGACTTTATGTGTCTGAAAAACTGACCGTACCTGTTTCGTATGTCATGCAAACCATACGGTCTTTTCTTGTGCTGGGGGCTGGGAGAGAGTGCGCCACGCGTCGAAACGGTCTGGGACCAAACCACCACCCGACCGTGCGCGCCGAGCCTGCCCAACGCAACTCGACCCCATCGGACGCCCAGCGGCCGGACGATGGAAGAGGTTGGGCGGCCCAACGGGAGACGGATCGCTCGTAAAGGTTGCGAATCATTGAGCAGTGCGCAAGCGGGTGTCCGGATGCCCTCTATATGACCACGCTTCACCAAGGGTACGCAGCCAGGAGAAGAAATATGATCAATACAAGCTCAGGGGTGAAGGGAAAGGATGCCCAGATCACTAAGGAAGTAGCTGTCCCGCAAGACTTCGAAACGCCAGAAACTATTTCCAGGCGCAGCTCGGTCAGGCTCGCCAACATCCGCAAGGCTGGTGAGTCCAAGCGTACTGCAAACGACAGCCAACTGGTCTGGTTCGACAGTGCCCAACTGGCCAGCAAGCGCCCCGACGACGGCATCTTCGCCCGCGTCATCAACTCGCTCTACACTGGCATAGTCCTCTACATGGACAATCTCGCCGAATTGCTCCCCGCCGTGCCCTCGCGCATGCACGTGGTGCTGCGCCTGCGCAACGCCGCCGAAATCAAGGCCTTCCGCGAGAGCTCCCCATCCCTGGTGGAGGACTTCCGCAAGGGTGCCGCCGCCCGCAACCGCTCCGTCGCTCTGAGCGACGCCGAGGCTCTGGCCGAACTGGGCCTGGACGGCCTGCTCACCTGCTTCACCAGCTATGTTGACGACCGTGACAGCCTACTGGGCGCCATCGACCAGGGGCTGCGCTTCAACTACCTGTGGATTCTCTTCCGCGACCCCACCAACATCCCCTTGGAGCTGGTCGTCGCCTCGCTGCAGTCCACCTCCACTGTATTGATGAAGGAGATCAAGGCGTCCACCGACGTTGACGACGCCATCGTCTCCTACGGCGTAATGGAGTACGGCGCCGAAGGGGTGATTTTCTCCCCCCGCGACCATGGCGTGATGAGCGAGTTCCTCGCTCGCATGTCTCAGGCGCAGAGCTACGCCAACCTTAACATCCAGGTCGGCACCGTCATCGAAAGCCGCCCCGTGGGCATGGGCTACCGCGCTTGCATCGACGCCGCCACCCTGTTCGAGCCCGACGAAGGCATGCTGGTCGGCAGCACCTCCCAGGGCGGCGTGCTCTGTTGCCCCGAGGTCTACTTCCTGCCCTACATGGAGCTGAGGCCCTTCCGCGTCAACGCCGGTGCCATGCACTCCTACGTGTTCAATACCGACAACCGCACCGACTACATGAGCGAGCTCAAGGCCGGCTCGCCGATCATGCTCGTCAACTCCAAGGGGCGTGTGCGTCGGGCTGCCGTCGGCCGCATGAAGATCGAGCAGCGTCCGCTGCGGCTGATCGAGGTCGAGTTCTCCGGCAAGGAACGGGTCAACGTCCTCATGCAGGACGACTGGCACGTGCGCATCTTCTCCGACGCAGCCAAGCCCCTGAACATTTCGGAGCTCAAGCCCGGCGACAAGGTCCTCGGCTACGTCACAGAGCCCGGTCGCCATGTTGGCATCAAGATCAACGAAACGATCATCGAGAAATAGAGGCCGCCATGAGCTACGTCAGCAGAGTTCTTAGGGAGCGGCGCTTGCTGTTTCCAGCATCGCGCCGCGGATTGATCGTCCCCATCGACCACGGCCTGACCCTCGGGCCAATCACCGGCATGACCCAGACCGCTGACTTCGAGAAATGGATCGGCAGCGAGCACATCAGCGCCATCATTGCTCACAAGGGCCTGATCGAACGACTAATCCTGCGTGACATGTTGCATCCGGCCACTGGCGTGATCCTCCACCTCAACGGCATGGCCAGCATCGCCCCCGAGCCCGACACTAAGATCCCCGTCGCCAGTGTCGAGGCGGCGCTGGAGCTGGGGGCAGATGCGGTGTCCCTGCAGGTCAACTTTACCGAGCACAATTTCCAGCACAACCTCGCCCAGCTCGGAGCCATGATCGACGCCGCTCACGCCGCCGGCCTGCCCATCCTCACCATGCTCTACGACAAGGCGCGCGGGCTCACCGCCCAGGAGCGCCAGCGGCGCCTCAGCCACTTGGTGCGGGTGGTCGCCGAGCTCGGCTCCGATGCGGTCAAGCTGGCCCTGCCAGAAACCAGCGCCGAATGCGCCGAACTGGTGGAGACCCACCGTCGCGACATTCACATTTTTTTCGCCGGCGGCGAGCGCACCGAAGACGAGCGCCTTCTGGCCATGACCCGCGCCATTCTGGCCAGCGGTGCCGCCGGGCTCTGCGTCGGGCGCAACGTCTTCCAGCACCCACGGCCCCTCGACCTGCTTCGCCGATTGGCGGACTGCATCCGGGGCGAAACGGAATACCTCAGCCGCGCCGTGTGAACGGTACTCAACCGACGGCCGCCTGGCGGCGGTCAAGGAGAAGGTCAATGGAACATCTCGACATGCGCGCCGATGGCCGCAACGACTACGTGCTGTCCCCCCTCTGGACGGATCTCTTCCCCGAGGGCCTGCTTGGCCAGCTCAAGGCTAACCCCTTCCTCGTGGCCTGTCGCAACGGCGCGGTCAGCGTCGACCAACTGCGTCACTTCCTCATCCAGCACCATTACTACTCCCAGTACTTCACCCGTTACCTGTGCGCCCTCATGGGCAGCCTGGCGGACCAGGGCGAGTTCAAGGCCCTGTCCCACAACCTCACCGAAGAACTCTCCGGCGGCGACAGCGTCGACATCTCGCACGCCGAGCTGTACCGACGCGCCATGGACCTGATGGCCGCCGTCCCGCGCAGCCGCCCCCTGTTGGAGGGCACCCGCCAGCTCATCGACGCCATGTTCCGCCACTGTCGCAGCAGCGACCCGCTGGACGGCCTAGCCGCCCTCTGCCTTGGTGCCGAAGCCATCGTCCCGCTGATCTACGGCCCGGTGCTGGATGCCCTACGTAGTCACAACGCCCCCGCCGAGGCCGAGCACTTCTTCGTCCTGCACGTCGAAGAGGACGAAGAGCACGCCATCGTCATGCGCGACATCATTGACCGCATGCTCGGCGAGCGGCCTTACCTGCGCAGCCGGGTAATCGCCATCGGCGAGGAAATGATCCACCTGCGCATGGACATGCTCGCTGAGCTGGTCGGCCAGGGCAGCGGCACCGGTAAGGCCCAAGGCACCCTCACCAGTCCCGAGGCCCTCCAGGCACTGCGCGCTGACGCCAGCCTCGGCAGCGCCAACTTCCTCGACCGCTGCCTGGCCCTGAGCACCACCGCCGACCAGCCGTTCCTGTTTCTTGATCGGCCGCTGCAGCTCCTGCAGGGCGCCCCGGTCAGCGCCCTTGGACTCAACGATCTGCAGCGCCACCGCATGGCGCTGGCCGACTGGTACCTGCAACAGGGAGTGAAGCCCGGCGACGTGGTGGCAGTGAGCGTCGAGGACGGGCTCATGCCCATGCTCCACTACCTCGCCCTTACCAGCCTCGGCGCTGCCATCTCGCTGATGAACCCGGCAATGCCCGCCGAGTTCGGCCTCGCCTACATGGCCGAGAACGGCTTCGAGCGCCTGGTCACCGACAGCTCCACCCTCGCCACTAGCGCCTTCGCCCGTGAATGGTGCAACCAGGCCCCCCAGTCCGTGCTCGACGTCAGTCTGTCGCGCCTCGACCCAGCCCCACAGCTTCCCACCTGGTGGCCGCTGGAACCTGAGGACTCAACCCTGGTCATGCTCAGCCACACCTCCGGCACCACCGGGCTGCCCAAGGCAGTGCGCTTCGAACATCGGCAATTCTTCATGGGCAAGCGCGCCCGCATCGGTCGCTTCGCCGAAGGGCCCGACGAGCGCCTGCTGACCGCTCTGCCGCAGTCCCACTCGGCGGCCATCAGCCACCTGGAGACGGCCGTCCTCCACGGCATCCCCACCTACGTGCTGGGCACCCAGGACGGCGATGCCCTACGCGAAGCCATCCGCCACTTCCAGCCCACCACGGTGGTCGCCTTCCCGCGCAGCTACGTGATGTTGGTTGACGGCGGGATCCGCCCCGGCGAATTCCCCGGCGTGCGCCGCTGGTTCGCCATGGGCGACGCATCCCACCAGAGCCACGTGCGCGCTATCCTCGACGGCGCTCCACAGTCGCGCTTCATCGACGCCTTCGGCAGCTCCGAGTTGGGCATGGCCCTGTTCCGCAGCGAATCCACCCGCGAGGCTCTGGCGGACCAGCGCTCTATCGGCCGCCCGGTAGACATCGCCTTGGCCAAGGTTCTCGATCCCTGCAACGGCGAAGAGGTGAAGCCCGGCGAAGTCGGTCTGCTGGCCGTGCGCTCGCCCACCGTCACATCAGGCTATTGGAAGCAGTCGCAGAAGACCGCCGAAGCCTGGCGCGCCGGCTACTTCCTCACCGGAGACGTCGCCTACTGCCGTGATGGCGAATTCTTCCAGATCGACCGCGCCGTGGACGTCATCGACGCCCGCGACGGGGCCCTCTACACCCTGCTGCTGGAAGAAGCGGCGCAGCAGGTGGAAGGCGTTTGCGACGCCACCGTGGTCGGAGTCGACCCCAGCCACGCCGAGGGCACCCGCGTCCTCGCCTTGGTGCTGCCCGAACGCCAGGCCCTGGACCAGGCCGCCGCAATCGCCCCCCGCGTTCTATCTGCTCTGTACCAGGCCGCCACGCGCCGGGGTGTGCACTTGGCGGAGGGCGAGGTGGCGGTGGCGGTGGTCAGCGACCTCGCCTTCCTCCCCGCCGGTGCCACCGGAAAGATCCTCAAGCGCCGCCTGCGCGGCCTTGCCGAGACCCTGCTGGCCGGCCAGCACGAACAGGCCCTGCTGCACCTGCTGCGCCGCGCCCCTGAAGCTGAACGCTCGCTGGTCTCCAGCGGAACCGCGCGCTGAGCCCACGCCAACCGAACAAGGACCGTACTATGACCCAGCTCACCTCCCAACCCGACGCCCTCGCGTCAGTGCGCCAGAGGCTCGCCACTGCCCAGGCTGACCAGCAGGACGAATACGAATGCATGGGGCGCCGCTTCGTTGTGCATGGCGGCGTCTTCCCGCCCACCCACTTCCAGTCAACCGGCATTTTCACCCGCCACCTACCCTATCCCCGGGGCGGACGCTTCTTGGAGATCGGCTGCGGCGCTGGCGTTACTGCCGTCACTGCCGCCCTCGAAGGCTGCGCCTTGGTGGTGGCCAGCGACATCAGCGCCGATGCTGTGGCCAACACCTGCGCCAACGCCAATAGGCACGGCGTCGCCGAGCGGATGTTCGTCCGCCAGGGCGACCTGTTCGACGTGCTGGAGGAGGGCGAGCACTTCGACGTCATCTTCTGGAACTCCAACTTCGTCTTCGTCGAAGCCGACTACGTGTTCGACGCCGCCATCATGATGGCCTTCTGCGATCCGGGGTATGCCGCCCACCGGAGGTTCCTCGACGAGGCCCCGCGTCACCTCGCCCTCGGCGGCATGCTGCTGATGGGCTTTAGCAGCCAGGGCGACGGCCAGGCTCTGGACGTCCTGCTGCGCGAGCACGGCTATGCCTCGCGGGTGATGTCCTCGGTCAGCGGCCAGGGCGACGGCGCGCCGCGCTACGACATCCTCCAGCTCCTGCCGGGTGCCCACGCACCCGCCGAGGCCTGAGGCCTAGGGGAGTGATCGCCATGCATGACACCCACGACCTTAAGGCCCCGGTGGCCATCGTCGGTGGCGGCCCGGTGGGGATGATGCTCGCCCTGTTCCTGGACTATCACGGCGTGCCTGTGGTGCTGTTCAACAGCGAGAGCACCACCCGCTGGCACCCAAAGGGTAACACCCACAACGCCCGCACCATGGAGCATTACCGGCGGCTCGGGTTGTCCGACGACATCCGCCGCCTCGGCTTGCCCGACGACCACCCCCGGGACGTCGCCTACTTCACTCGCCTCAATGGCTGGGAGCTGGCGCGCCTGGATATGCCCTCCGAGCGCCAGCGCCTGCGGGCGACGCGTCAGGCACCGGACACCGATCAAGTGCCCGAGCCCCTGCTGCGGGCCAACCAGATGTACGTCGAGCGGTTCCTGCTGGAGCACCTGCGCACCCGCCCCGGCATCCAGCTGCGCTTCGGCTGGCGCGTCGAGGACTTCCAGCAGGATGCTGAGGGCGTCAGCCTTCACGTCATCGACAGCGCCGGGCAGGGCGCCGGCGAGCACTGGCGAGCCGACTACCTGGTGGGCTGCGACGGCGGCCACAGCTTCGTCCGCCGCCGCCTTGGCATCGGCTATATTGGCCCGGACGGCAGTACCGGCGGCTTTCTCAGCGGGCGCATGTTCTCCAGCCACGTGCGCATCCCCGACCTTCACCGGCGCCTGCTGCCGGACCGCAAGGCCTGGATGTACAACGTCGTCGCCCCAGAAGGGCGCATGCTGCTGATCAGCCTGGACGGCGCCGACGAGTTCCTGTTCATGACTCAGGCCCGCAGCAGCGAAGAAATGCCCCAGGACGAGGCTGTGATCCGCGCCATCCAGCGCGGTATCGGCGAGCCCGTCGAGGTCAGCGCGTTGGCCCACGCCGTCTGGCACGGTGGCCTGGCCCTGGTGGCCGAGCGCTTCGCCGACCGCCGGGTGTTGCTTGCCGGCGACGCCACCCACTTGTTCTCGCCTACCGGCGGCTTCGGCATGAACACCGGCATCGACGGCGCCGCCAACCTGGCCTGGAAACTCGCCGCTGCCGTGCAGGGATGGGCCGGCGACGGGCTCTTGGCTACCTATGAGTTGGAGCGGCGCTCGGTCGCTTTACGCAATACCCATGCCGCCCAACGCCTAACCCTGCGCGTCGGGCAGGTGAGCGTGCCCGCCGAGGTCGAGGACCCAGGGTCCGCTGGCCAACAGGCGCGTGAGCGTCTGGGCGAAGAGCTGCAGCAATTTCGCGGGCAGTTTGCCTCTCTAGGCGTCGAGTTGGGCGCCCGCTATGACGGCTCGCCGATCCTCTGGCCGGACGACGGCACGCCCCCCGAGGACGACCCGCTGCTTTACCGCCCCAGTACCTTGCCGGGCGGGCGCCTGCCGCACCTGTGGATCGCCGATGGCAGCACCGGCCGACACTCGGTGTTCGACCGGCTGGGCGTCGGCTTCACCCTCTTGCGCAACGGCCCGCAGGCCCCCGAGGCCACGCGCCTGGTGGACGCGGCGCGTGCCCGTGGTATTCCCCTGGAGGTGGTCGACCTGCCGGCCACCGCCTTCACGTTCTACGCAGTGCAGCTGCTGCTGGTCCGGCCCGACCAGCACATAGGCTGGCGCGGCGACGCCCTGCCGGAGGATGCCGGCGCGTTGCTGGACCGCCTCGTCGGGCAGGGGGTGGCTGGCATCCAGGCCCCCGGCCCGGTGCTGGGCTGCGTATTCAGTGCAGTGGGCTGATCGACAAACTGATGGCATCAAGGAGGCGACATGAGTGTATTGGCAAGTGAACGGATACCGGACCAGGTCCTTGACGTGAGTGGGCTGGAGTCCGAGTACGCGGACGACGCCCAGGAGAACGCAGCGGCCTTCGCCCTGATCGAGGACGACCCCAACCCGCAGGTGGTCAACGGCGAGCCCGAAGGGGCCTCCATCCGCTTCGTGAAGACTGGCGAGACCACCCGTGGCCGCTATCTCATGGCCAAGGTGGAAATCCCCCCGGGCTCCGGCCCGCCGCTGCATGTGCACACCCGCACGGACGAGTGGTTCTATGCTCCCGACGGCGGTGTGGTGATGTTCATGGGCACCCGCACCTACACCGACCTGGACAACCCGCCGGACGCGTCCGGGCGCGACACCATCCGCATGATCCCGATGAAGAAGGGCGCCATGGTATTCGGCCGGCGCAACCACATCCACGGCTTCGTCAACATCACCGACAAGACCGTGATGATGTGGCTGGTGTGGACCCCCGACACCCCCGGGTTGACCCTCAAGGGCTACTTCGAATCCATCGCCAGGCCGATCCTCCCCGGCGTGCGCGGTGCCCGCAACAACCCCATCGTCCAGCTCAAGGCCGTCAGCGAAGCGCGCGACTACGGAATGATGTTCAGCACCGACTTCTGGCAGTACGCCGAGAAGGTGGAGGAGGGCGAGCCGCCCTTCGGCAAAAACCTGGACGGACTGATCCGGCTCATCGAGTCCGGTAAACGGGACTGATCCCTCAATACGACATGGAAGAAAAGGTGAACGCATGAAAACTCTGGCGAACAAGACCGCGATCGTCACCGGTGCCAGCTCCGGCATCGGCTACGAGACCGCCAAGCTCTTCGCGGCCCACGGCGCCAAGGTGGTGGTCGTGGGCCGCCGCGCCGACTGCTTAGACCGCCTGCTGGGCGAGATCAATGCCATGGGCGGCAAGGCCCTGATGCTGGTGGGCGACGTCAAGGAAGAGGCCTGCGCCCGCGAGGCCGTGGCCCTGGCTGTGGGCCAGTTCGGCGGCCTGGACATCGCCTTCAACAACGCTGGCAGCATGGGCGCACTGGGCAGCGTGACCGACATCAGCCTGGAGGGCTGGCACGACACCCTCGACACCAACCTCACCAGCGCCTTCCTCGGCGCCCGCCACCAGATCCCCGAGCTGCTAAAGCGTCCCGGCAGCTCGCTGATTTTTACCTCCTCCTTCGTCGGCCACAGCGTCGGCTTCCCCGGCATGGCCGCCTACGCCGCCAGCAAGGCCGGCCTGGTGGGCCTGACCCGTACCCTGGCCGCCGAATACGGCGCCCAGGGACTGCGGGTCAACGTGCTGATGCCCGGTGGCACCGATACCGAAATGGGCCGCGCCGCCGCCTCCACGGCGGAGCAGAAGGCCTTCGTCGAAAGCATCCATGCCCTCAAGCGCATGGCCCGACCGGAGGAGATCGCCCAATCGGCGCTGTACCTCGCCTCCGATGCCTCCAGCTTCGTCACCGGCACCACGCTGTTCGTGGAAGGCGGCGTGACCATCACCCGCACCTGAGGCCACTCGGCCGATCCGGGCGCCGCGACCGCGGCGCCCGTCCCCCACCGCAATGGAATCTGCATCGACATGAAGACGCACAACGACATGCCCGGCGTTGCAGGCGAAGGCGAAGCGACGGCCGGTTTCGGCGCCTCCGGGCGGCGGGACTTCCTCACCCGCCTGCTGGCCCTAGGAGCCGGCGCCGCCGGCATGGGGCTGCTGCCCGCCGCACTGGCCGCCGCTGACGAACGCCGCCCCAGCCACCGCCGGGACTACGACTACATCATCGTCGGCGCCGGGTCCGCCGGTTGCCTGCTGGCCGACCGGCTCTCCGCCACCGGCGCCTCGGTGCTGCTGCTGGAGGCCGGCAGCCACCGCATCGACCAACCCAAGGTCCGCGAGGTTGCGCTGTGGCTACAGAACCTCGGTAGTGACACCGATTGGGCCCGCACCAGCACCCCGCAGCCGCAGCTGGAGCAGCGTGCCCAGAGCCTGGCGGCTGGGCGCATCGTCGGGGGCTCCGGCAGCATCAACGCGATGATCTGGTTGCGGGGTGACCCCCGCGACCTGCAGCGCTGGCAGCACCTGGTCGGCGCGCCCTGGACGGTGGCGGCGCTGCAGCGTGCCTACCTGGACATGGCGCAGCCCGTGGGCAGCCCCGCCGGCCACGGCGCGCCACGCATCCGCCTCGGACGCTTCGCCGGGGAGCACCCGCTTACCGCCGCGTACCTCGCGGCCAGCAGTGCCACCGGGCTCGGCGTGCAGACCCTAAACGACGGGCTGCCGCTGGAAGGCGCCGGCATCGCCGAGGTTAACGCCAACGCTGACGGCTACCGGATCGGCCCGGCCCAAGCGTTCCTGGTCCCGGCGCTGGCCCGGCCCAACCTCAGCGTGCTGAGCGAGGCGCTGATCACCAACCTGATCCTCCGGGGCTCGCGCTGCGAAGGCGTGCGGGTGCTGGTGGACAACCGCCTGATGTCGGTCCGCGCGCGCCGCGAGACGATCCTCTGCGCCGGTACCTGCGAGTCACCCAAGCTGCTCATGCTCTCCGGCATCGGCCCGCAGCAGGCCCTGCGCGAACAGGGAATCCCGGTGCGGATGCACCTGCCGGCCGTGGGGCAGAACCTGCAGGACCACCTGTTGCTCAGCCTGCAGTACCGCTCGCGTCTGGTCATCCCGCCGCAGGTCTCCAACGGCGTGGCGACCATGGCCTACTACCACCACGGCAGTGCCCAGCAGGCGCCGGACATCCAGGTGGCCGGCATGCAGTACCCCTTCGGCCCGGTGCCCCTGCCAAGCGGCAGCTCCTACACCGTCATTCCCTTCCTCGCCAAGCCGCGCAGTCGGGGGCGAGTACGTCTGGTCAGCAGAGACCCGCGCGAATCCCTGCTAATCGACCCCAACTACTTGGGCGAGGCCATCGACCGCGACATCATGGTGGCTGCCCTGGACCAGGGCCTTGCCATCGGCGCAGGGGTCACCGACTACTTCGGTGGGCTCTACCCCAGCGACCCGCTGGACACCCCTTCGCAAAAGCTCGCCTTTATCGCCCGCCACGCCGGGCCCGGCCTGCACTACACCGGCACCTGCAGCGCTGGGCGCGACCCGCGCAGCAGTGTGGTGGACGGGCGCTTTCGGGTCTGGGGCGTGTCCGGACTGCGGGTTGTGGACGCCTCGGTCATCCCGGAGATGCCGACGGTGAACATCCACGCCTCGGTGCTCACCGTGGCTCAGTTGGCCGCGCAGGTGCTGGTGGCCGAGCAGCGCATCGGCCACCGCCTTGCCTAGCCCGCCTGAACTTCATACCACCCGGCGGGGCACACGCCTGCGCCCCTGAGCTGAACCAAGGAGATCCATCATGCAGCAATCCCTGCTTTCCAAGAACGCCCTGGTCACCGGGGCCTCCCGTGGCATCGGCAAGGCCACCGCCCTGGCCTTGGGGGCCGCCGGCGCCCATGTGCTGGTGCACTGCAACCGGGGCGTGGAGGAGGCCCGCGCCGTGGCCGCCGAGATCCGCGAACGGGGCGGCCGCGCCGACGTGCTGGTGGCGGACCTGGCCAGCGTCGACGGGCCGCGCATCCTCGCCGCCGAGGTGGGCGAGCGGGTACGCCGGCTCGACGTGCTGGTGGCCTGCGCTGGCATCGCCCAGACGGCCCGCCTGGAGGACACCCGCGTGGAGGACTTCGATCGGCTGTTCGCGGTCAACGTGCGGGGGCCGTTCTTCCTAGTCCAGCAACTGCTGCCGCTGATGGGGGAGGGCAGCAGCGTGGTGATGGTGTCGTCCCTCGGGGCGCGCTCGGCGGTGGGCGAGATCCCGGCCTACGCCGCCACGAAGGGTGCACTAGACACACTGGTGCTGCACTTCGCCCAGGCCCTCGGTGAGCACGGCATACGCGTCAACGGGCTGGCTCCGGGAGTTGTGGACACCGAAATGTCCAGCTTCGTGCGCAGCGACGAGGGGCGCGACTTCGTGCTCGGCATTCAGGCCCTGAAGCGCGTCGCACAGCCCGAGGACATTGCTGATGTTGCGCTGTTTCTGGCCTCCGACGCCTCGCGCTGGATCACCGGCGACATCCTCAGCGTCGACGGTGGCACCAAGCTCTGACCGCTAGCCACCTCCGGGGGTAGACCCATGAACATGAAGACCGAAGTGCCCGCCGCCGGCCTCGCCGCCCAGGGCAGCCCGTCGAGGAACCTCGAACTCGACCGCCTCCGCGCCATCGCCGTGCTGATGACCTTCTACGTCCACCTGTACCAGGTGTTCTACCCCTGGACCTTCACCATGCATTACCCCAGGCCCGAGTCGGTGGCGGACCTGTTCGGCAACGCCTGGGGCGGGGTCGACCTGTTCTTCGTCATCTCCGGCTACATCATCTCGCGCACCCTGCTGGAACAACTGGACGGGCTGCGCAGTGGCCTGCAGCGGGCGGCCTGCATCAAGGCGTTCTACGTGCGCCGGGTGTTTCGCATCCTGCCGGTGGCCTGGGTAGTGGTGGCACTGGTGATGGCCTGCAGCCTGTTCCTCAACCAGGGCCAGTACTTCGCCCCGCCGGTGTACAACGCCCAGGCGGCGCTGGGCATCTTCACCTACACGTTCAACTTCTGGCTGCCGGACAACAAGATCGCCGGCGGGGTGCCGCTGGCGCCGTACTGGAGCCTGGCGGTGGAGGAGCAGTTCTACCTGTTCTACCCGCTGTTTCTGATCCTGCTGAAGAGCACCCGTGCGCGGGTACTGGCGCTAGTGGGGACACTGCTTCTGGTGAGCCTGGTGCTGCGGCCTTTCAGCCTGTCCGACCCGATGAAGGTGTTCTTCTTCACCCAAACCCGTTGCGACGGGCTGATCTACGGCTGCCTGCTGTACCTGGCCACCACCCAACCCTGGTTCTCCGCCCTGCGTGTGCGGGCCGGCCGTCATCGCTACGCCGGTGCGCTGCTGGCCACGGTGCTAGCGTTGGTGCTGGCCAGCGTCACGGCCATCGGTTTCGGCAACGTACTGGCGGTGCCGGTGGTCTGCGCACTGTCCCTAGCGCTGGTGTTCATGGCGGTGTGCGAGGGCGGCCTGCTGGTATTCCCGCAGCCGCTGCAGGCACTGCTGGATTACCTGGGCAAGCGCTCCTACACCCTGTACCTGGTGCACATCCCGATGTTCTACCTGACCCTGGAGCTGATGCACCGCTACACTCGCAGCGAAGGCATCGCCATCACCGACGCGCTCTGGCCGCAGTACACGGCGCTGATGCTGGTGCTGGTGTTCGGCGCCACCGAACTGATCCACCGCATCGTGGAGCGACCGATGATCGCCCTGGGCAAGCGCATCGCCGAACGCAGCCGCACCGCCGATGCCGCCACGCCCCAGACCCTGGCACCCACCCCCACGCCCTAGAGCCCCGCGCCGAGCCGTGTAGGAGCAAGCTCTGCTCGCGAACGGTCGCCCGGGCTACGAACGGATGGCCGCTGGTGGGCTGAAGCCCACCCTACGGGTGTTACCCCAGCTCACCGGCCTTCCACGCCCGATACCGCTCGGGCATGCACACGGCACAGGGCCGGTAGCCGGCGCTCAAGGCCGTGGCTTCGTCGAGGAAGAACACCCGCTGTGCCACGTAGCCGCCGCGGGCCAGGGCTTGCAGGGCGCTGCGGCAATCCAGGCGGCCGTAGAGGCGGTTGCGGCGGTGCCCGCCGAGGGTGCCGGGCACCGGGCTGAGGCAGGGGCGGCCGTCGGCGCCGATCAGGCGCCAGGCCTTGGGTTCGCCTGTTTCAGTCGTCATGCCTGCCCTGGAAGCTCACTTCTAGGCCGACCCGCACGCCGCTGCGCACCCGGCCAATGCCGTGGCGTAACTGGGCACCGTAGAGCTGCCCTTGGCTGTTGCGCAGCGGCCGGCGCTGACTGCACAGCAGCACGCCGTCACCGCGTGACAGCGGCACCACCCAGAGCCGCGACTGCATGCGAGGCCGTTGCTCGGTGAGCACCAGCTCACCGCCGCTGAAGTCCTGCGGGTCGGAGAGCAGCACCAGCAGCCGTACCGGTAGCAGCTCCGGGTCGTCCTCGCCCGGGAGCAGGGGCATGAAGTCGTCGGCGCCGAGGCGGGTCAGGTGGGCGCAGTGCACCTGGCCGTCCGGGGCGTGCAGGTTGGGCTGGCCGAAGGCCTGGCACCAGCGGTTGGCGATGGAGGCGAGTGGGGCGTGAAGGGCATCCCATTGGCCGTGGGACAGGTCGGCGCGTACGCCCTCCCCACGGCCCAGGGAGATGGTTTCCAAGCGTGCCCGGGGGGGGGGGGCCAAGCGCTCGCCCAACCGGCGCGCGGCCTCCGTGTCTAGCAAACCGGGCAACGGCGCGTGGCCGTGCTCGTCGAGGGCCCGTTCGATGGCGGTCCAGTCTTCCGGCAGGTTCAGAGCGTAGGCTGTTTCAGACATGGGCCGCGCTCGTCGGGTGGCTGGCCTGGCTTTCCCTCTGCAGCAGTTCGCGCTTGCGCTCGACGCCCCAGCGGTAGCCGGAAAGGTCACCGTTGCGGCGCACCACCCGGTGGCAAGGAATGGCTACGGCGATGTGGTTGGCGCCGCAGGCCTGGGCCACGGCCCGCACGGCCTTGGACGCGCCGATGCGTTCGGCGATCTCGGTGTAGCTGGCTGTGACCCCCGGCGGGATTTCCCGCAGGGCCTGCCAGACCCGTTGCTGAAAGGCGGTGCCGCGCACATCCAGGGGCAGGTCGAGGCCAAGCGACGGAGCCTCGACGAAGCCCACCACCTGGGCCACCAGACGCTCGAAGTCGGCGTCGCCGCCCACCATCTGGGCCTTGGGAAATTGGTCTTGCAGGTTGCGCACCAGGGTATCAGGGTCGTCCCCCAGAAAGATGGCGCAGACCCCCCGCTGGCTCTGGGCGACGAGGATGGAACCAAGAGAGCAATGGCCGACGGCGAAGTGGATCGAGGCACCAGTGCCGCCGTCGCGGTATTCGCTGGCGCGCATGCCCAGCAACTGGTCGGCAGTCTCGTAGAAGCGACTGTTGGAGTTGAAGCCTGCGCCGTAGATGGCGTCGGTCACCGTGGTGCCCTGCTCGCTCAGTTCCCGACGCAGGCGCCGGGCGCGGTAGGCCGAAGCGTAGGCCTTGGGAGTGAGCCCGGTCTCGTTTTTGAACAGTCGGTGGAAGTGCGAGGGACTCATGCCCGCGCACTCTGCCAGCTGATTCAGGTTGGACGGCGTGTCGGCGGTCTCGATGGCGCGGCAGGCCTCGGCGATCACGACGGCGCGGTGGGCCGCGGCAGCGGTGCGGTCGCCCACCTGGCGGCGGCTGGCGCGGTAGCCGGCGGCTTCGGCGGCCTCGGGGGTATCGAAAAACTCGACGTTGCGACGATTGGGCAGGCGCGCGGAGGAGCTGGGGCGGCAGTAGACGCCTGTGGTCCGTACGGCGTAGATAAACTGGCCGTCAGCAGCGAGGTCGCGCTCGAGGACGGCGGCCCAGCGCTGGTCTTCCGTGAGGTAGCGCGCGGCGGTGGGAAGGGTTTTGCTCATGGCATTCATCCCAAAGGGTCTATTGACGGTCGAAGGCTAACAGAGTCGGCGCGGCCGAAAACTCCGGTTCTTGCGGTCGAACTCATGGGTTGGGCGGCATCCTCCAGAGGTACCATGCGGCAACAGTGCGCCAGGGGCTCCAGGCCTGCCCGAGCTGACGCATCAGGGCGGCGCTTGGGGTCTCTTCCAGACCCTTGAGACGGCGGTAGCCCTCGCGCACGCCGAAGTCGTCGGCGGGGAGGATGTCGCGGCGCTCCAAGGTATAGATGAGGAACATTTCCACCGTCCAACGCCCGACGCCGCGCAGGGGCATGAGACGCGCCATCAGGGCGTCGTCGTCCAAGGCCATTGCTACCTCGCGGCCGGGTACCTGACCGTCCAGGGTGGCCTGGGCGATACCCAAAAGGGTCTGCAGCTTGCGCGCGGAGAAGCCGCAGGCTCGCAGCCGCTCCGGTTCGGTGGTCAGCAGTTCGGCCGGGGTGGGGAAGCGTCCGCCGGGATAGAGCGCCATCAACCGGGCGAGGATAGCATCGCCCGCCCGGGCGTGAAGCTGCTGGTAGGCCACTGCGCGGACCAAGGCCTCGTAGGGTTCGCGCTGGGGATGGGGCCGGTGCCGGCAGGGGCCGACAACCTCAATGTGCCGCGCCCAGTCGGGGTCCTGGGCGGCGAGGAAGCGACTGGCGTCGGCGAAGCCCGGCGGGGCCTTCCAAACCTTTCGCTGGAAGGACGTGCCGTCGGGCACCAGTACCTGGCGCTTGGTCTGTTCCGTCGGGTCGCAGGCCGGTAGCGGTTCGCCGGTGTGCGCGGCGGAGAGGTCGGTGAGATCGGACACTTAATGGCTCTCGTCGGTGGTGGGGCGGTGTCAGTCGGCACGGCGGAAGGTGAAGTTCAGGCGTTGCTCGCCTAGGGTCGGGTGTGGAGGGCCCTTGAGCGGCGCCACGCCGTGGTAGCGCAGCCGGTCTTGGCCGCCCCAGACGGCGACATCGCCGTGGTGCAGGAGGAAGCGCCGGACTGGGTCGCTGCGGCGCAGCCCGCCGAACAGGAAGGTGGCGCTCATACCCAGGGAGACGGAGACCACGGGGGCGTCGAAGCCGCGTTCGTTGCGGTCCTGGTGCAGACTCAGGCGGGTGCCGGGTTGGTAGCGGTTGAGCAGGCAGGCGTCGGCTTCGAAGCCCGCGAAGCCGGCGGCTTCGGCGGCCTGGCAGGCCAGCTGGCGAAAACATTCCGGCATGTCGGGCCAGGGCGCGCCGCTGTCCGGGTCGGTGGGGCTGTAGCGGTAGCCTCGGCGGTCTGTGGTCCAGCCCAGGGCGCCGCAGTTGGTCAGTGCGACGGACATGCGGAAGCCTCCGGGGGTGAGCATGTGGCGGAAGGGCGCCTGGGCCTGCAGGGCGAGAATCTGGCGCAGCAGGTCGTCGGCCTGGTCCAGGGCGAAGCCGCGCAAGATCACGGCCTGCTCGGCCATGGATTCGCGCTGGCCACTGCCGTGGGTGGCGAAGAGGTCTGGGATCATGCGCGATCCTTCAGGTGGCGTCATGGAAGATCAGACCGAGGGTGCGGCGCTGGCCGCTGTGCACCAGGCTGACGCCGTGGCGCATGGCAGCGCGGCGAAAGCCGCTGCGCTTGCCGGGCACGGGGCGTAGGTCCACCGGGAAGATCACCGCGTCGCCCTGGCGCAGGGGCACCACTTCGGCACGCTGGGTGCCGGCCAGGTGCTCGGTGAGCGCGAACTCCCCACCGGTGAAGTCGCGCCCGGGTTCGGAGAGCAGGACGGCGGCCTGCAGCGGGAAATTGTGCTCGCCGTAGAGGTCTTGGTGCATGCAGTTGTAGTCGCCCGGTCCATAGCGCAGCAGCAGCGGCGTGGGGCGGGTCTGCCCCGCGCGGTGGCAGCGCATGAGGAAGGCTTCCAGGGCCTCGGGGTATCGGGTCTCCAGGCCGAGGCGCGCCTGCCAGCGATTGGCGATCCGCGCCAGCGGCGGGAACAGTCGGTGGCGCAGAGTTGCGAGCAGGGCGGGCAGGGGGTATGCGAAGTACTTGTACTCGCCCTGGCCGAAGTTGTGCCGGGCCATGACGACGCGCGAGCGGAACGCTCCATCGTTCGAGTAGAGGCCGGCCAGGAGGGCGCAGGTGTCGGCATCCAGCAACCGTTCGATGCAGGCATGGCCGTGGTGCTCCAGTTGTTGTTCCAGCTGGGACCAGTCAAGGGCGTCGAGCCGGTCGAGAAGGGCTGTGTGGGAGACGTCCGGCACGGCCGGGCAGAAAAAGACGGTGCTCATAATACGGACAGACTGCCGTTGGTCTGGGGCAAGTCTATGGGACGCAGGCTGTCGAACAAGCCTTGGGGGCTTGCGTTCTCAGTGCGCTGGCAGGTCTGCTCGATCCACCCGAGGACGCGCGACAGGTGGGCGCTGGGCTCGCCTGTCGGGCGCAGCAGGTAGGTGGTCAGTTCGGCGTAGGGCAGCGAAAGGGTGCGGGTGACGATCTCGCCGCCGGCCAGGTCGCTGTGCTCGGTGCCGCTCACCAGGGCCACACCATAGCCGGCGGTGACCAAGGCCTGCATGGTCTCGCGGGAGATGTACTGCTCGGCGATGTTGATTCTGGCGACCTCTTCTTCGTTGAGGTAGGCGCGCAGCAGCCGGCTGATCTGCTGGAACTGCCCTTCGTGGACTTCACTGTGGCTGAGGATGAGCGGGTAGCGGACCAGCTCCTGCAGCGGGATGCCCCGGTGCGATAGCAGCGGGTGTCGGGCCGGCATGGCGGCGACCAGCGGGTCGCTCCAGACAGGCTGGGCGTGCAGGCCGCTGCTGGCGGCGTCGATGCGGGCGAAGCCGAGGTCGTAATGGCGTTCGAGCAGCCCCTTCACCTGCTGGGCGTAGCTGACCTCGAACAGGCGGATACTCAGTTCCGGCTCCTCCTGCCGGCAGCGGGCGAGCAGGTCGGCTAGGCGTTTCGGGGCGATGCCGTCGGACACGGCGATGCGCAAGGTGCCGCGAAAGCCCAGAACGACGCCGCGCATGTCCATACGGGCCTGCTCCAGGGCGGCTAAGATGCGCTTGGCGCTATCGAGGAACACGCTGCCTGCCCAGGTGAGCTGCGCGCCCCGGGAGTTGCGTTCGAACAGCTGGATGCAGAGCTCGGATTCCAGCTCCTTTATGGCCCGGGACAGCGGGGATTGCTCGATGTGGAGGCGGGCGGCGGCGCGGGTGAAATTCGATTCCTCTGCCACGGCGAGAAAATAGCGAAGATGGCGTAGCTCCATGTGGTTTCTTCTCCTGTCCGTCATCGGCTCTGTGTTCTTCTAGGCTGGGGGTGGGACGTTTTTCCAGGTCACTACCCATGAAGGGGCACGCCGAGGCCAGGCGCTGCTTGGGGCGCACGTGCCGGCGCGTTCCACTATCGGGGGGGCAGTGGAGCTTTGGCACTCCGTTTTTTGCGCTTGAATTCGCGGGCGGGGATTGCCGGGCGTTAAGCACTAAGGATATTTCCACCAAACGGGCGAAATTCAGCCGGAATTTACGCTATCTGGACAAGCATTCCGCCAAGACGCTATTGGCAGCTTACGGAATGCAAATGGCCTCATCTGAGCCTACGTGATTGACGAGGGGCTTGTTGAATAGCGCAGCGCAAAGACCTGAATCGCTCCTAATTCGGTAGACGCTGAACAACCGCATTTTGCCGGCTGTAGCCCGTCGCAAAGAGTGCCTCCTGGCCAATTACAGCCACTATCCTTAATCATGCCGGCCCATGATTCGGCTGTGTCAAAAGACTGCATGGGATAACCTTGCTCCACATTTCAACTGAAGCTGCGAACTGA
>CAZDZP010000008.1:0-23265 GCA_964509855.1 uncultured Anaerolineaceae bacterium
CGGCGATGCGCTCGATGTCGAAGCCTTCGAACGCGCGCCGGTAGCCCTCGCGGCGCTTGAGGACCGTGATCCAGCTCAGCCCGGCCTGCGCACCTTCCAGCGTCAGCAACTCGAAGAGCGCGCGGTCGTCGCGCAGCGGCGTGCCCCACTCCTCGTCGTGGTAGGCGATGTAGATATCCTCGTTGCCAACCCAGCCGCAGCGCGGCCTCCCATCCTCGAAGTCCGTCCGCAAAGTTTCCATCCCGCTATCATGCCGCAACCACGAACGGAGGACGCAGCATGACCTACTCCATTGCTGCCATCGATATGGCAACAGGCGAACTCGGCGTCGCCGTGCAGTCGCGCTACATGGGCGTCGGACCGGTCGTCCCCTGGGTGGAGGCGGGCGTCGGCGCGATCGCCACGCAGTCCTTCGCCAACCTACGCTACGGCGCGGAGGGCCTGGTGCTCCTGCGCGAAGGCGCCACCGCCACCGATGCGCTCCAACGCATCCGCGCCGCCGACCCCGGCGAGGCCACCCGCCAGGTGGGCATGGTGGATACGAAGGGCAACGTCGCGACCCACACCGGCTCCGCCTGCGTGGCCGCCGCGGGACACGTCCAGGGCGAAGGCTTCACCTGTCAGGCGAACATGATGGAACGAGAAACCGTTCCCGCCGCCATGGCGCGAGCCTTCGAATCCGCGCCGGGTCCCTTCGCCGACCGCCTCCTCGCCGCGCTCGACGCCGCCGAAGCCGAACGTGGCGATATCCGCGGACGCCAGAGCGCCGCCATCTTCGTCGCCAGCGGTCCGCGCAACGACATCCCCGGCGACGGATTCGTTACCCGCCTCCACGTCGATGACCACCCCGAACCGCTCGGCGAACTGCGCCGCCTGCTGAACCTGCATCGCGACACCGAAGCGCTCTTCGACGCGGTGGACAAGGTCAGCCGGGGCGATGCCGCCGGCGCCTTCGCAATCATGCACCCCATCGCGCAGCGCAACCCCACCGAAGACCAGTTCGCCTACTGGACCGCGATCGCCGCGGCAGCCAGCGGAAACCCGGAAACCGCCGCCGCCTTGTTCCAAAGTGCCGTGGCCGCCAACCCGCGCTGGGTGGAAATGCTCGACCGCTCCTTCACATCCGGGATGTTCCCGGCGGAAGCGAAACCGTTGGTCACCTTTCTGAAGGGCACGGTAGCGGGCTAACCGCGACTTGGTTCGCCAGCCCCGTTAACATCGGACCCGCTCATGGTCCTCGACTTACTCGGCGGCATCGGACTCTTCCTGCTCGGCATGGTGTTGCTCACCGAGGGGCTCAAAGCTGCCGCGGGCGACGCCTTGCGAACGATTCTCGCGCGCCTCACAAGGGGGCGGCTCTCGGCGGTCGCATCAGGGGCGAGCGTCACCGCACTGGTGCAATCATCGAGCGCGACATCGCTCGCCACCATTGGATTCGTCAGCGCCGGGCTTCTCACCTTCCCGCAGGCGATCGGGGTCATCTTCGGTGCGGCGCTTGGCACAACCACCACCGGCTGGATGGTCTCGCTCATCGGCTTCAAGGTGTCGGTCAGCGTCATCGCCTTCCCCATCGTGGCGCTGGGCGCCGGCTTGATGTTGCTGACGCGCGGGCGGAGCGCCTCTCTCGGCATGGCGTTGGCCGGCTTCGGCCTGATATTCGTTGGCATCGGGGTTCTGCAGGACGGCATGGCCGAACTCGCCGCCGATATCGACCCCGCTGACGTCCCCGGCGATACCATCGCCGGCGCGCTCATCCTCGTGTTCATCGGACTCGCCATGACCGTCGTCATGCAGTCTTCCAGCGCTGCGGTTGCAACCACGCTCACCGCACTCCACTCCGGCGCGATCGGCATCGAATCCGCGGCCGCGCTCGTCATCGGCCAGAACATTGGCACGAGCGTCACGGCCGGCATCGCGGGCATCGGCGCTTCCAGTCCCGCGCGCCGTACGGCAGCCGCGCACATCTTCTTCAACGTGAACACCGGCATCATCGCGCTGTGTCTTCTGCCCGGCTTCGTGTGGATAGCGAACAATTCCGACTTCATGGCCAGCACCACCGAAATCGCCGCTTTCCACACTGCCTTCAACGTCATCGGCGTCGCGGTGATGCTGCCCTTCATCCCGCGCATCGCGGCTCTCATTGAACGCCTCATCCCCGAAAAGGGGCCTACGCTCACTCGCCACCTCGATGACTCCGTGGCCGACGTGCCCGCCGTGGGCATCGCCGCCGCCGACCGTACCGCGCGTGAAATCGCCCGAGGCGTCTTCCATACGGTGCACTCCGCCGTGGCGGAAGTTCCGAATCCATCACCCATCGGCGCCGAAGAACTCCAGGAGGCCACCACGCGTACCCGGCGCTTCCTCAGCCACGTGGCAACTCCGCCCGAAGATGCGGGGCACTATCGCCACCATCTCTCGCTGCTACACGTGCTCGACCACCTCGGCAGACTTTCGACGCTCGCCGCAAGCCCGCCCCGCTTCTCAACGATTGACGGCACCTCTCCGCTCCAGGGCTTCGCGGTTGGCACCGCAGCCGGAATCTCCGAAGCGCTGGCGTGGCTCACCGGGTTGGAAGAAGACTCCCCGGCGCAACGGCTGCAGGAGCTTTCGAGCGATCTCTCCGCCTTCCGTACGGCCTATCGACATGAACTGCTGCGCCGTGCCGCCGCTGGCGAGGTGCGTCACTCCGCTGCCGCACGCGAACTTGATGCCGCGCTCTGGTTGGACCAGGTGGCGCATCACACGTGGCGGGTCATCAATCACCTGAGCGACCCACGAGTGCCCCGGGAGGGCGAAAGCGAAACCTTCGCCGAAAGCGCTCCTATCGCGGTCGAGGTTTAGGCGCGGCCGCTTTCCTCGCCGGCGCGCCATTCGCCGCTTTTGCCGCCGACCTTTTCCAGCAGCCGCACGCCTTCGACGCGCATGCCCTTCTCCACGGCCTTGCACATGTCGTAGACGGTGAGCGCGGCCACGCTGACCGCCGTGAGCGCTTCCATCTCGACCCCTGTTTTGCCGGTGGTCTTCACGCGCCCTTCGATGCGCAGCCGCCCGCCATCCCCTGGTTCGAAGTCCACCGTGACGCCGGTAATCGCCAGCGGGTGGCACATGGGGATGAGGTCGCTGGTCTTCTTCGCCGCCATGATGCCCGCGACCCGCGCCACGGCGAGCACATCGCCCTTGGGCATGCCGCCCGCCTGGATGAGCGCCAGCGTCTCCGGCAGCATGACCACCGTCGCTTCGGCGACGGCGATGCGTTCGGTGTCGGCCTTGGCCGAAACGTCCACCATTCGCGCCGCGCCGCGCTCATCAATGTGACTGAGTCCGTGGCTGGGTTCGCCCGCGTTGTCGCTCATTCGCCGTGCTCCTTGCGCCACATCAGCGTTTCGTACAGGTACACGCCGCCATACGCGATGCCCCCGATGAGCAGCCCACCGGGGACGCCCAGCAGCGGCGAGACCCACGTGTCGGCGGCGATGATGCCGATGCCCGTCGCCGGCAGAAACGCGAGGAACGACGACCGCCGCCGCTCCACTTCGAAGCGTTCGCGCAGGGGGTGCCGGGCGGGCGCGGCCTGTTTCGTCATGCCAACGAGTATAGGCGGCGGCCATCTTCTGCTCATGCCGCCCCTTCCCCCACTCGTACGGATTCCCCATGACCGCCGCGACAGGCACGCTGTCTGGATGATCGTCGCCACCCTCGACCGCATTGCCCGCATCCACGGCGGCCGCGCCATCTTCCGCGACCTTTCCTGGGCCATCCAGGACGGTGAGAAGATCGGCCTCGTTGGCCCCAGCGGCTGCGGGAAATCGACGCTGCTGCGCACCCTCGCCGGGGTTGAAGCCGCCGACGAGGGCGAAGTCACCACCCGGCGCGGAGCCCGCATCGCGTTCCTGCCGCAGGAATACACCGGCAAAGAAGTCAGCACGCCGCTGCAGGAACTCCTCACCAGCCGCGAAGACATCGCCGCGCTTGAGGAAGAGCTCCACGCCGCCGAAGCTCGCATGGCCGACCCCGCGGTGCTGGACGACGCCGCCTCTTTCGACGCAGCGATGGAGCACCACGCGAAGTTACTCGAACGCTACGACGAACTGGGCGTGCCCATGCTGCGGAACCGCGCCGAAGGACTGCTCCGTTCGCTCGGGCTGGAGGAAGAGTCGTGGGAACGTCCCATGCACACCCTCAGCGGCGGGCAGCGCAAGCTCGTCGGCATCGCCCGCTGCCTGTTGGCCGAACCCGACGTTCTTCTGCTCGACGAGCCGGACAACCACCTCGACGTGCGCCGGAAATCGCTATTGGAACAGGTCATCCGCGACTTCCCCGGCGCCGTAGTGGTAATTTCCCACGACCGCTACCTGCTCGACGAAACCGTTTCAGTAATCGCGGAGATGGACCCCACGCGCGGAACAATGCGTCTCGTACGCTGGGAAGGGAACTACACGTCCTACGTCACGCAG
Source organism: uncultured Anaerolineaceae bacterium (assembly GCA_964509855.1). Classification (GTDB taxonomy): domain Bacteria; phylum Chloroflexota; class Dehalococcoidia; order Tepidiformales; family Tepidiformaceae; genus CAZDZP01. Next base: position 4,455 of record CAZDZP010000008.1, read on the forward strand.
AAGGAACTGGCGCTGCTACGGCAGCAGCAGGATTACCAGGCGCAGCAAAAGGAAATCTCGCGGCTCGAAGAGGCGATCGTGCGCTTCAAGGTGTGGGCCAGCATTGTTGTGGACGAGCGCCACATCAAACAGGCGCGCAATAAGCAGCGTCAGATCGACCGCATGGATAAAGTCGAACGGCCGGTATTGGAACGCCGCAAGATGCGATTGCAATTCCGACCGTCACAGCGGGGCGGCGCCAAGGCTATCGAATTGCGCGGACTGGAAAAGGCGTTCGGCGACAACATTATCCTGCTCGATGCCAACACCACCATCATGAGCGGCGAGCGCGTGGGCATCGTTGGCCCGAACGGCGCGGGCAAGTCGGTGTTGCTGAAACTCATCCTCGGCCAGCTCCCGGCCGACGGCGGTGCCGTGTGGACCGGACCGAGCATCCGCACGGGCTACTACAGCCAGGAACACGAAACGCTCGACCTTCGCCAGACACCCGTCGAGGCAGTCCGGCAGGTGAAGCCGATGTACGAAGGCGAGGCGGTCTCGCAGCTCGGCCGCTTCCTCATCCCCTTCGAAGCCTCAATGCAGCCCATCGCGAAGATGAGCGGAGGCGAGAAGAGCCGCGTGCAGCTGGCACGCCTCATGCTTATGGGCGCCAACTGCCTGCTGCTCGACGAGCCCACGAACAACCTCGACATCCCCGCCGCCGAGGTGCTGGAAGCAGCGCTCGACGACTTCACGGGAACGATCATCGTGGTGTCCCACGACCGCTACTTCCTCGACCGGCTTGTCGACCGCGTCATCGAAGTGCGCGACGGCGAGCTGCGCAGCTTCGAGGGCGGCTACTCCACGTACGCCGCCTCCTAGCTCGCGCCCTACTTCCAGCACAGCGCGGATGGGTCGCCCCAGTAGGCGAGCATCGCGCCGGCCGGGAAGCACGCTTCGGGCGCGGCCTCGGCAATTGTCGCCAGGGACTCCCCATCGACACCCGACTGCACCAGCGCACCGAATATCGACCCGCCGCCCGATTCCTCCACAACCTGGAAGCGCGGCGAACTCAGCCCCGCTTCCGAAGCGAGCCGTTCGTAGGCCTCCTGCAAGGTCGCGGTGCCGTCGATGAGCCCGAGTTCCTGCGCTCGCGCGTTGCCGTAGATCATCGCGCCGATTTCCTCACGAATGAACGTCGGGTCGATGCCGCGCCGCTCGGCGACGTAGTTCACGAACTCGTCGTACTCGCTATCGAGTCCGTCTTGCAGTATCGCGCGCTCTTCGTCGGTCATCGGCCGGAAGGGGCTGCCGACGTCCTTGCTGCGCCCGGCGGTCAGGTACTCGAACGTAATCCCATCGGTAGTGGTAATGCCGCCGCCCAACAGGCCGCCGTCGGTCGCGATGATGCCGTCGTAGAATTGGAATGGCCCGAAGATGACGCCAATGCTTCCTACGAGACTGCCGTGGTCGGCAAGAATTAGGTCCGAGCCAGACATCCCGTACATACCACCCGAAGCCGAAACTCCCGAAACGTAGGCCACCACCGGGTTTCCTGTCGCCGCCTGGTACTCGGCCACGCCATCCGCAATCGCGCGCGAACCGAAAATGGTGCCACCTGGCGTGGACATCCAGAGCAGCACGCCCTTGATGTCATCCTCTTCCGCTGCCTTGCGCAGCAGTTCTTTCACTTCGTAGCCATAGGCGAGACCGGTCGCAAACAACGGCTCTTCCAACATTTCGCCCATGATGACGCCTTCAACACGCACGACGAGCAATTTGTCGTCCGCTCCTTCGTTGCCGTACAGGTAATCGGTTTCGAGGCTGTCATCGCCGTCGTCATCGGGGAACGCCGCGCCAATGATGGCGGCCAAACCCAGGAAGAATATCAGCATCGCCATAACAAACGTGGCCGCGCCCACGCTGGCGACAATCACTGACTTCGTGGCCGTGCGCCACACCACGCTCCAGAAGCCTTCGCCCTTCGGTGGCTGGTTCGCACCGGGCGGTGGCCACGGTCCCTGGTAGTAGCCCTGGCCCTGGGCGGGGGGCGGGGGCGGCATACCACCGGGCGGCACGATGAGCGGCTCCTGCCGCGGTGGTTCGGGTTGTGGTGGCGGCTGCTGGCCGGGCTCCTGCGGGGGTTCCTGGGTCATGGGTCACACTCCTTATCCAACTACTATCGGCTAAGTTCGGCTCTCGCTTCTATAAGGGAGTGCGGTGCGTGCACCGTCAGGCGTCCCAGTCCTCGGGTGGTTCCATTTCGCGCGACAGCGTGTTGCCGCCGAGCCGCTTCACGTACTCGCGGCCGTCGCGGAACCAGCGGCGGTCTTCCAGATCGCGCTGCAGCCCTTCGAGAGCCGGGGAATCGGCCACGCTCACGGTGTGGTAGCCCGAATGCTCGCCGTGGTACGCCAGCCGCTCCAGCATCCACGCTTCCAGCCCGCGACCCCGGTAGGCATCGTCCAGCCACGGCCCGGCGACGCGGCCAGCACCGGCTCCCGCGTCGCTCACCCACGTCACGCCCACCACGCGGTCGCCATCGGCAGCCACGAAGCAGCCGCCCTTCATCAGCATTTCGAACGCGTAGGGGTCTTCGCCGGTCATATTGGCGATGACCGCAGCGTCGCTGCGCCGCTGTTCGCGCACGGTGAGCAGCGGCACCCGCCGTTCGACCACCACCCACTCGTGGCCGTCGCGCGTCTCCCGCGAAATCGGCAGGTAGCCGAGCCACGCGAAGTAGTCCTCCAGCAGGGTGCCTTCCGGGACGTGGCTGCGAACGAGACGGAGGCCACCATCCTGGGCGCGCCGCCCAAAAGCCCGCACCAGCACGCGTCCGGCGCCCGGTACGGCTGACGCCACCCGTTCGCACCACGCCACGCCCTCGTCCTCGCGCCATTCGGCGAAGGCGGCAACTTCGCCATCCCGCTCGGCCACGGTCACGTCATGCCCGGTCTGCAGCATCCGCGCGACCCCGGCATCGTCGGCCCAGTCGTCGAACAGCTCCGCTGCGCCTTCATCGGGGGATTCACGGGAGATCGCGGCGATGCCGGGCGCGTCGTCCTGGGTCGCCTGGCGTACTTCGAACCCGCCGATGACGAGCGCCTTTCGCGCCGTGCCGCTCACGAAGCGCATGCCTTTCGCACGGGACGCACCGTATCATTCCACGCATGGACGCTGACGCCGCACTTCGATCCGCCTTCGTACCCCATTCACCGCCCTTTCAAATCGCCCGCACACAGGGCGCTTACCTTTATACACCCGAGGGCCGCCCCATCCTCGATGCTGCCGGTGGTGCCATTGTCGGCAACATTGGTTACGGGCGCGAAGAGGTGGTCGAAACTGCCACGAAGGCCATGCGCGACCTCACCTACGTCGTGCCGACCTTCGCCACGCCGCCCCGAATCGCGCTCGTCGACCGGCTGGTGAACCACTGGCTGCCAGAGGGCATGACCCGCGCCTGCTTCGTCAGCGGCGGCTCCGAATCGGTGGACGCGGCCGTGCGCCTGGCGCGACAGCACTACCTGCTTTCCGGCCAGCCCGACCGCTGGAAGGTCATCGGCACCACGCTTTCCTACCACGGCGTCACGCTCAGCGGGCTTTCTGTGGGGAACCACGCAAACCGCCGCGTCGGCCTCGAACCACTGCTCTACGACTTGCCGAAGGCCCCCGCGCCCTACTCGCTCGAAGAGTCGCTGGGGCGCGCCGAGACGAACCTGCTCGAAAAGGCCGCCGACAAAATCGAGGAAGTCATCCTCGAAACCGGCCCGGAGAGCGTGGCCGCCTTCATCTGCGAACCGATCGTCGGTTCCGCCGGTGCGGCGATCGTTCCCCCGCCCGGTTACTGGAAGCGCGCCGCCGAAATCTGCAAGCAGTACGGCATCTTGCTCATCGCCGATGAAGTGATGACCGGCTTCGGGCGCACCGGCACCAACTTCGGCGTCGACTTCGAAGGCGTACGGCCGGACATCATGGTCGGCGGCAAGGGGCTTTCGGGGGGATACGCCCCCATCGGAGGCGTCTACGCGACTGACGCCGTGGTCGAACCGCTGCGCAAGGCGGGGCAGGACCTGATGTTCTACACCTTCTCCGGCCACCCGGCCTCGCTCGCCATCTCCGAAAAGGTGCTGGAGATCATGCAGCGCGAAAACCTGGTGGAACGCGTTGGCGTCGTGGGCAAACAGCTACGCGGACGCCTCTCGGTGGTGGAAGACCACCCGAACGTGGCACAGGTGCGCGGGCGCGGGCTGATGCTCGGCGTCGAGTTCGTGAAGGACAAGGAGACGCTCGAACGCTTCCCGAAGGAGGCGCGCTTCACCCAGAAAGTGGTGGCCTCCGGCTTGCAGCGCGGCGTGTTCTTCTACCCCTCCGGCTCTGGCCCCGTGCAGGACGCGATCATGATCGGCCCGCCCTTCATCATCAACGACGCGGACATCGACCTGATGGTGGACACGCTCCTGGCCGCCATCAACGACGCCGCCGAGCGAGTGGCGACCAGTGCCTGACTCTGCGCACACGCCTGCGGATTTCTCGCTGCAACCCGCCAGCCCGCAAGGCGAACGCTTCGTCGCGCTCGCCGAAGAGCACGCCCGAACGTTCGCTGCGGAAAGCGCCCATTTCGATGCTCCCGCCAACTTCCCCATGGAGTTCGTGGACGCCATGCGCGAAAGCGGGTTGCTCGGTGCGATGGCACCGGAGGAGTTCGGCGGCTTCGGCGTGTCCCTTGTGCAGGACCTCGTGGCCGGGGTGAACCGGCTCGGGCGCGGCGATGGGGGAATCACCATCGGCATCTGCATGCACTTCCTTGGCACGTTCATGATGGCCCGGCGCTGGCGCAACGATCCCGCTTCGGTGGCCCCGGCCAGCTTCGAAGCGGTCGCGCGCGGCGAAACGGTGATGGCCGTGCTCAACTCCGAATCCGGTAGCGACAACCGCCATCCCTTCGCCGAGGCAGCCCCTGCGGAACGCGACGGCGTCGAAGGCTACCTGCTCAACGGCCGCAAGTCCTTCGCCACCTTTTCCCCGGCGGCGAACGTGTTCTCGGCGCGCGTCCGAATCGCGCTCGGCGAAGGCGAATGGGGCATGGCCAGTGCCACGATCCCCGCAAACGCGCCCGGCGTGAAACCGCAGGACAACTGGGACGCGCTCGGCATGCGCGATTCCGGCAGCCAGGATGTCGTGCTCAAAGACGTCTTCATCCCGAAACGCGCGCTCACGCCGTCGACCCCATGGGGGAGGCTCGAAGCGCCGGGGCACATTGGCGGAGTGGTCACGGCGCTTTCGCTCGCGGCGCCTTTCCTGGGCATCGCCGAAGCCGCGCACGCAGCCACTATCGACATGGTTGGGAAACGCACGAAACAGCCCGGCGCCACGCCCCTCCGCGAATGGCAGCCCGTGCAGACAGCGATCGCCGAAAACGAAATGGACCTCGCGGCCATGCGCGGTGTACTCGACCGCGCGGCACGGCTGGTCGACGCAACGTTCGCCGCCGCCGCTCCGGGCGACCCCGCGCTCGCCGTGCTGCAGGGCGTGATGAAGGAAACGCAGGCCGCGAAGTACGTGGTGAACCACACCGCCGTGAAGCTGGTCGACCGCTGCCTGGCGATCTCCGGCGGCAGCGGCTACCACACGCGCAGCCCGCTTTCGAAGCTCTACCGCGACGTGCGCGCGGGGAGCTTCATGTCGCCCTTCGGCGCGCTCGAAGCCCCGGAATACATCGGCCGCTACGCCCTCGGGCTCCCGCCGGAAGGCTAGTCGGGGCTAGTTGATGCCGGCATTGACGACGCGATCCACAACGTCCTCGACGATAGGCCCGAGATCCTGCAGGTCGAACGTGTCTCCGTCGGCCACAACGATGAAATTCGTCACCGTAGCGCCGGTCCGCACGAGAGTGAAGTTGAGGACCACGTTGCCAAGTGTGGTCTCCGCCCGCGCAATCACCGCCACGGTCTGGTCGCCGAAGTCGATGTCGCGGCGTTACGTCTCCACGCTCGTCGCCGGCACACCCTCGGTTCGGAAGATTTCCAGCATGAATTCCGCGCCGCTATCGCCTTCGAGCAGCCCGGCGATGGCGCCGATGAATGCCTGCGCCTCGATCGTGCTTTCGTACACGATGATGTTGTTTTCGATGCTCGCGATGAGCGAGTTCCCAACCGGCGCGTATTCTCCAGTCGACTCGAAGCTGCTGGTGAAGTCGTAAATCCCGGCCGGGTTCGTCGTGTTGAAGCCGCGCTCCGTCTCCACGAAACCGCCGGGCAGGTCGCTCAACTGCAGCGAAGCATCGTCGATTGGCGGAACGTCGCTATCGGGGTCAACCGGATCGGCTGGCTCCGGGATTTCCACCGGGTCCGGGTCGAGTTCGCCCGTGACGACATCCGTCACCCACTGCACATGCTTGCGTGCGACGGAAACCATGTCGTCCGCAAAGTCCTCATCGGAAAAGCCGATCATGTTCACGTTAAGCCCAAGCCGGTCCAGCCGTACGTACACGGCCGTTCCGTGAACGGGCCCCAGCCCGGGCACTTCGAACTCGATACGCATTCCGATTGCTTCGTCACCCAGGTCATCGACGTCGAACCGCTCGGCCCTCGTGAGAACCAGCCCGTCGACCTCTTCGCCCTCATACTCGAGGAATTCCTCGATGGCTTCGTTCAGCGAGGTCGAAGCCTTGTCTGCATCTTCCCAGAGAGAAACGGAGGTGCCGACCTGGAGCACGTCCTCGTCGCCCGGGTCGGGGTTGGAATAGTCGAGTGCGTAGCCAGAAATGCGGCCCTTGCGCTCCATGTCCCGTTCGGTGTCGTCAGGGTTGATGGTGTTGTCGGCGGCAGTAGCGTTGTCGATGGCCCCCGAGCCTGAATCCACGTCGAAGCCGCGTGCCAGGCTGCCGATTTCGCTGGCAGGCAGAACGAGCACATTCAGATCCCGCGTGCGCAGGTCGGCGATGGCCTCCCGCAGTTCGCTATCACCGTCGTCGCTGCCACCGCAACCCGCGAAGAGCGCCAGTGCCAACACCGCTGGCCCTAACAACATCGATCTGCGCATACGAAATCCTCCCGGGCGGCCCGCTTCCCATGCCGTCATCCCTCGCAGAGATCAACGGCAGAAAACGCGCTCACCACAGATTCTGCGTGAGAAACGGCTACCGGCCAGCAAGAAGATGGAGGCTATTCGCGCCAGGCACGGCGCACGGTCCCGCCGCCGAGCACTTCGTCGCCGTCGTACAGCGCGACCGCCTGCCCCGGGGTGAGCGCGCGCTGCCGTTTCAGGAAGCGGATCGTGGCGACTTCGCCAGCAGTGTCTTCCAACGCTGCCTCGGCGGGCTCGGCCTTGTAACGCGCCTTCGCCTGGAGCGCGGTCCCAGCGTCCGGGGCGTGGCCGCGAGTCCAGCGCACTTCGTCCATTTCCAGCATCGTGGCGAACAGGTCCTCTTCCGCACCGATAGTCACGATGTTGCGCTCGGCGTCGATGCCGGTAACGAATCGCGGTTCGCCCACCGCAATGCCGAGCCCCTTGCGCTGCCCGATGGTGTATGCGGCAACCCCGCGATGTTCCCCGATGGCCTCGCCATCGCTGGTGCGCATTTCGCCGGGCTGCATTTCCACGCGCTCCTCAACGAAGCTGCGGTAGTCGTTCCCCGGCACGAAGCATATTTCCACGCTGTCGGGCTTTTCCGCCACGTCCAGCCCGAGCCGCCGGGCGTGGTCGCGCACTTCGTCCTTCACCATGCCGCCGATGGGCAAGAGCAGCTGCCCCAACTGTCTCTGCTGCAGCATGTACAGCACGTAGGACTGGTCCTTGTTCGCATCGGCGGCGCGAAGCAGGCGGTGCGGCTGGCCCCCCTCACCGTGCTCGACACGCGCGTAATGCCCGGTGGCCACGTAGTCCGCTTCCAGCGCGGGTAGGCGGTCCAGCAGCGCGCGATACTTGATGTGTTCGTTGCAGCGCACGCACGGGTTCGGCGTGCGCCCCGCTGCGTATTCGTCCACGAAACGGTCCACCACGTGCGTCTTAAACTCCTCTTCGAAGTTCATCACGTAGTGGCGAATGCCAATCTTGCCGGCAACGCGACGTGCGTCGTCGATGTCTTCCACGCTGCAGCACTGCTGGTGACCACTGAACTCTTCGGGGCGGGATTCGGTCCAAAGCCGCATGGTGACGCCCACAACGTCGTACCCTTGTTCGTGCAGCAACGCCGCAGCCACGGAGCTATCAACTCCGCCCGACATACCGACTACCACGCGCGTTCTTGCCATGCTTTGTTACAATCCCTGCCAACTCGTGTGATTCGCGAAGAAATGGAGCAGCGCTCTCTGAGTCCCGAACTTCTCGCCCACAAGGCTGTTGATATCCTGAGTGACCACCAGGCGCTGGACATCGCCCTGATGGACATCTCCAAAACGGCGACCTTCACAGACTACTTCGTCATCGCGACGGCCCAGTCTCCTTTGCAGTTTAACGCGCTCGCCGAGTACCTGGAAAACGAGCTCAAACCACAGGGTCACGATCTCCGACGTCACGAAGGCACACCAGCCAGTGGCTGGGTGCTCCTCGACTTCGGCGACATCATCGTCCACCTCTTCAGCGCCGAACAGCGCGAGTACTACCGGCTCGAGGATTTGTGGGGCCGCACCACACAGGTCGTCCGCTTCGCCAGCTGAGCCGGACCGTAGTTGCATGCCCTCCTACTCGGAACTCTGCGCCCAGCTTCTACGCGAAACCGAAGGCTGCCTGCGCTGCGGAACGCCGTTGCCGCCGCGCCACAGCAAATGGTGTTCCCGCGCCTGCATGAATTGGTGGCACCAGAATCACCGCTACACGGTCGCCCGCGGGATCGCCCTCAAACGGGCCGAAGTCTTCGAAATCCCGCGCTGCCGCGACACGCACGGCCGTTACAAAACGACTCGTTTGCACCAGCACTCGCTGGGGTTTGCATGCGCTGGTTGCGGCGGCATCTTCCCGGCCAGGCAGTCTCGCGCCCGCCGGTCGAACACGGTCAGCGTCCAGGTTAACCACATCGTTCCCGCGCTCGGCCACCATGCGGCGCTCAGTTGCCTCCACCACCAGGAGAATCTCGAAGTGCTCTGCACTCCCTGTCACCGGGCGGTGACGGCGAGTCAGCGGCTGGCCCGCGACCTGAACCGCCGCCCAGCGGAACAAGAGCGCGAGTCGTGAGCGATAATGGCGTCATGAACCCGGCCGCCAACTTTCCCATCGAACTCGACATGGACGCCATCGCCGCGTTCTGCGAACGCAACCATATCCGCAAGCTCTCGCTTTTCGGCAGCGTCCTCCGGGATGACTTCGGCCCCGAAAGCGACATCGACGTGCTCGTCGAGTTCGAGGACGGGAAAACGCCCGGGCTTGCCTTCTTCGCGATGGAGCGCCACCTCGGAGAGCTTCTCGGCCGGCAAGTAGACCTGAACGTCGCCGATGATCTCAGCCGTCACTTCCGAGAGCAAGTGATTCACAGCGCGGCGCCCGTCTATGTCGCTGCACGACCATCGAGTAACGCTCAGGCAGATGCTGGAGTTCGCGGAAGACGCATCCCGGTACGCTTCCGGCCGGTCGCTGGGGGACCTGCAGAACGATAAAGACCTTCGTTACCTGCTCACGTACACGATCCTGTCCACCGGCGAAGCCGCGTCCCGTGTACCGACCGATTTCGCGGACCGATACCCGGAGATTCCGTGGCGCGACATCGTGGGGATGCGGAACCGGCTGGTACACGGCTATGACTCGATCAGCCTCGAACGTCTTTGGGTCGTTGCCACGTCGGACCTCCCGCCTCTCATCACCCAGCTCCGCGCCATCATCGAACAGGAGTCCGAGGCGTGAGCGATAATGGCGTCATGAACCCGGCCGCCAACTTGCCCATCGAACTCGACATGGAAGCGATCGCGGCGTTCTGCGAGCGCAACCACATCCGCAAGCTCTCGCTCTTCGGCAGCGTCCTCCGCGACGACTTCGGCCCCGAGAGCGACATCGACGTGCTGGTCGAGTTCGAGCCTGGGAAAACGCCCGGGCTTGCCTTCTTCGCGATGCGCGATGAAGTCTCCGAAATCGCCGGCCGCAAGGTCGACTTCCTTACCGAAGGCTCTCTCAACAAGTACATCCGCGAAGGTATCCTGGCGGATGCCCGGCCCGTCTATGCCGCAGCCTGACGACTCGCTCCTTGAACAGGAGTCCCGCGAATGAATCGCAACATTTGGCAGGGTGACCTCGTTCGGCTTCGCGCCATCGAGCCCGAAGACTGGGAACACCTCCACCGCTGGGACGATGACTCGTTCTCCACGCGGCTTGGCTGGCGCATTCAGCCACCCGCGTCCGCGGAATCCAGTCGCGAATGGGCACGCAACCAATCAAGGCGCCCCGAAGACGACAACTACCGCCTGGCCATCGCCTCACTGGAAGGCAGCCTCGTTGGCAGCATGAACGTTCACAGCGCAGACCGGCGCAACGGGACCTTCGAGTACGGCATCACGGTCGGGCTCGAATACCAGCGGCGTGGATACGGCAGCGACGCCATCAAGGTGCTTCTCCGATTCTTCTTCCAAGAACTGGGCTACCAGAAGTGCAACACGCTGGTCTACGCGTTCAACGGCGGGTCCCAAGCGCTCCACGACGGACTCGGGTTTCAGCGCGAAGGTCTCCTTCGGCGCCACGTCTACACCAACGGCGAACACCACGACGCCGCCCTGTACGGCATCACGCGCGAGGAGTTCTGGGAACAGCACCCCGGGTTCCGTTTCCCGTTCGAAAGCGCCTAGCAGCTACCGGGGTGATTCTGTCGGCGCGGCCTCCTGGTTTGCAGCGCCCGCGCGACCGGGCAGGCGTGGCCTTCGCCCCGTCGCCTGCGCCCAGACCCAGGCCGCGATGCCGACGAACCACGCGTCCTGCACCAACACCCACCATCGCAACGGCTGGCTCAGATAGATGCCGAAACAGCCGCAGTTGTCGACTTCGAGGCCGCGCGCGAACGCCTGCACCGCAAGCGCCGTCCATCCAATCGTCGTGAGCAGGCCGAACAGCGCCCCCGCCTTTCGCCAGTGGGTGCGCCCCAGCAGCAGCAGCGCCGTCACCACCTCGCCTGCGAAGAGTGCAATGCCGAGGACCCATGCCGTGTTCATACCACCCAGTTGGTAGTCTCGGAGGATTTCGACGAAGCCGCGAAAATCCAGCGCCTGGCCAAGCGCCATCGCTAACAGAAGCGCGGAAAAGTACCACCTCGCCATTGCCCACCCCGGTAACCTTTCGTGATCCTGTCGCGTTCTTGGCTGATTGTGTTACACCAGCATAGGAAGGTACGGACGATGACGAACCCACAGGACACCCCTGTCCACACCCCGCTCGTGTACATCACCCCCTACGACCCCGAATGGCCGAGACTCTACGAAGGCATCGCCGCCGAAATCCTCGAAGCGTGCGCGCCTCACGTGGTCGAGGTGCATCACATCGGCAGCACGTCGGTGCCGGGGCTGCCCGCGAAGCCGATCATCGACGTCATGCCCGGCCTTCGCTCGCACGAAGACGGCCTCGCAATCGTGGAGCCGATGCGCAAGCTCGGCTACGAATACCGGGGAGACTTCGGCATCGCCCGCCGCCATTACTTCACCATGAAGCCGTCGCTCAGCGGCGGGCCGGGGCTGGACCGCCACATCCACAGCTACGCCGTTGGCGAAGGGCAGTGGAGCTGGCACCTCGCGTTGCGCGACCACCTCCGCGCCAACCCCTCCGACCGCGACGCCTACTTCCAGCTCAAGACGGAACTCGCCGCCCGCTACCCCAACGACGTCGAAAGCTACGCCATCGCCAAGGGCGACTTCATCCGCTCCATCATCAGCCAGCACATCGAAGTCGACGAAGCCTACGCCGCACAGACCGGTGCGCTGGGCGGAACCACGCTGCCGCGCTGATGCGTCCCGGCATGCCACCGTTCGCCAAGTTCGTTAAGCTTCCCCCACGCAAACCACAGGGAGCTTTCGCAACATGGAATATCGCAATCTCGGGCCGTCCGGCCTCCAGGTCTCCGTTGTCGGCCTCGGCTGCAACAACTTCGGCGGGCGGCTCGACGAAGCCGGCACCCGCACCGTCATCGACAAATGCCTCGAACTGGGCGTGAACTTCTTCGACACCGCCGACGTCTACGGTGGCGCTGGCCGTTCCGAAGAACTGATGGGCGAAGTGCTCAAGGGCCGCCGCAACGAAGTCATCCTCGCCACCAAATTCGCTTCACCGATGGGCGAAGGGCCGATGCGCGCGGGCGGCTCGCGGCGCTACATCATCCAGGCCGTCGAAGATTCGCTCCGCCGCCTGCAGACCGACTACATCGACCTCTACCAGATGCACCGGCCGGATCCGAAGACCCCCTACGAAGAGACGCACCGCGCGCTCGACGATCTGGTGAAGTCGGGCAAGGTCCGATACATCGGCCACTCCAACTTCTCCGGTTGGCAAACGGCGGAAGCGCACTACCTATCCCGCTACGAAGGCCTCGCGCCGATGATCTCCGCACAGAACGAATGGAGCCTGCTCAATCGCAAGGTCGAACACGACCTCGTGCCCGCCTGCGAACGCTACGGCGTTGGCGTGCTGCCCTTCTTCCCGCTCGCCAGCGGACTGCTGACCGGCAAGTACCGCCGCGGGCAGGACGCGCCCCAGGGCACGCGCCTTTCCGGCGGCCCGCTCGCGGGACGTGTCCTCACCGACCGCAACTGGGACGTCACCGAACAGCTGGAAGAGTACGCGACCACCCGCGGCCACACGCTGCTCGAACTCGCGATGAGCTGGCTCGCCTGCCAGCCCACGGTGCCCAGCGTCATCGCCGGCGCCACCAAGCCGGAGCAGGTCGAAGCCAACGTAAACGCCGTCAACTGGAAGCTCACCGCCGAAGAAATGGCGGAAGTGGACCAGATCGCCAAGATTTAGCAGTCGCCAGCGAGCGAGGAACGGGTTTGCTCACCCCGCTCCTTGCTCCGACTGCATCCGTTCGATGAGGAAGAGCCTTGTGGCATCATCCTCGGCGAGTCCGATAGCCCGGCGGTATGCGGCGATCGCACCACTACTGTCGCCAACGGCGCCGAGGATGTGCGCCCGAACCGCCCAGTACGGCTGGTAGTTCTGCACGCGGTCCTGCGGCAGTTCGTCCAGGGCCGCGAGTGCGCCCACCGCGTCGATCGCACGGTGCACAACCGCGGCCCTGCTCACGAGTGCACCGATCGTCGGGGCAATCTCAATCAGCCGGTTGTAGTCCGCCAGCAGGGCCGGCCAGTCGGTCGTCCCGGTCACTACCCGCCGCGCGTGCGTCGACTGTATGGCCGCCTCCAACTGGTAGCGACCGGGACTGCCGAGCGCATCTGCCTTCGCCATGAGCCTGGAGGCCTCGTCGATGAGGTCCCGATCCCATGCCGCCGGGTCCTGCTGTTCGAGCGGCACCAGCCTGCCGTCCGAGCCTATGCGCGCGGTGGATCGTGAATCGTTGAAGAGGATGAGCGCGAGCAGTCCCAGCGCCTCGGCGTCTCCGGGTGCGACTTTCGCCACCATCGAAGCGAGGTACCGGGCCTCGCCTGCCAGCCCCACAAACCGGCGATGGCCGCCACTCCAGTCCGTTCCGTAGGCCGCGTAAATCGCATCGAGAACCGTCGCCGTCCGCGCACGCAGCTCCGTCCCAGCGGGCACCGCGAACCGTACGCCGGTTGCCTTGATCTTCGCTTTCGCCCTTACCAGGCGCTGGCTCAGCGTGGCCGGTGGAAGCAGCATCGCCGATGCGATAGTCGCCGCATCCAGACCGAGCACCGTTTGAAGGACGAGTGGCGTGCGCACGGCTTTGTCGATAGCCGGGTGCGCACATGTGTAGAGCAGCTGCACGCGTTCATCGGGGAAGGGCCCCAGTTCAGCGGCACGGCTGCCCGATTCCAAAGTATGAAAAACGTCGGGAAGGGCAGCTTCGCGGACGGACTCCCGGCGCATTTCATCCACGAGCCGCCGCCGCGCCACGGTCAGTAGCCAGCCTTCCGGTTTCGCGGGCACACCTTCTGCCGGCCAGGTCTCCAACGCTGCTCGAAAGGCCTCTGAAAGGGCATCTTCGGCCGCCTGGATATCGCGTGTGCGCACGGCAACGTAGGCCAGCAGCCGCGAATACGACTCAACGGCGACACGCTCCACAACTTCGACGGGTTCCATAGGCCAACCCCAAAGTGGCCCGGGGCTGCGCACCAGCCCCGGGCGTCGTGCGCACCTGCGCGTTTAGGCTAGCCCATGGCGAGCACGGGTCGAATTTCAACGCCGCAGCTCGCCGCCGCGGGACAGCGCGCCGCCCATTCCAGGGCTTCGTCGAGTGAGGGTACGTCGATCACGATGAACCCGCCGAGTTGCTCCTTGGAATCGGCGAAGGGGCCGTCGTGAATGCTTCGTTTGTCTTCGCGCACGCGGACTGTCGTGCCAGTTTCCGGCGCCTGCAAAGCGTTGCCGCCCGTGTTGATCCCCGCGCTTTGCATCGATTCGAGAAACGATGTCCAACTCGCCCAGTACGGGCCCTGCTGTTGGTTGTTTCGCGAAGCGAAGTCCTTCTCCGTCTCGTAGATGATGATGGCGTATTCCATGGGTTCGGTCTCCGCAGTGTAGTGCGAGTAGTGTCCACTACCCGCCTGCACACATGTCGTTTGGAAACCGGGGATTTCGACACGACTCGCCGAAAAATGTGCCGTCCGTTCGGGCATTAGCGCTCCAATCTGGAACACTCCTGACACACTGCTGTCAGTTGTCAGCGGCGCTTCACCCGATCGGGTGGGGCGCCGTTCACTTTTGCGCACTATGCTTCCGCTTCGCCAACGTAGAAACAGCGAAAACCGGTCATTTCGAATGGGGCATGCGGCCAGTCTCGAACGCCACGCCCCACCGACCACGGAGGTACCCGTGTCAGCTATCGTCGCCAGGCAACTGGTCAAACATTTCGGTCCCGATATCAAGGCCGTCGACGGCATCGACCTAGATATCCCGGAAGGCCAGGTCTTCGGCTTCCTCGGCCAGAACGGATCCGGCAAAACCACCACCGTCCGCATGCTCACCACGCTGCTTCGCCCCACCAGCGGCGAGGCCCAGGTCGGCGGCGTCGACGTGCTCGCCAACCCGGCCGACGTTCGCCGCACAGTTGGCGTAGCGCTCCAGGAGGTGGGGCTGGACGAACTCCAAACCGGCCGCGAGCTTCTGCTGCTCCAGGCGCGGCTCTTCGGTGTTCGCGGCGGAGAAGCGAAGAAGCGCGCCGCCGATCTTCTCGATGTCGTGAGCCTTTCGGACGCCGCCGACCGGCCGATCAAGGGCTACTCCGGCGGCATGAAGCGCCGCCTGGACCTTGCCTGCGCGCTCGTGCACAACCCGCGCATCGTCTTCCTCGACGAACCGACGACGGGACTCGACCCCATCACGCGCGACGAAGTGTGGAGGTACGTCGAAGAGCTCAACCAGCGCGACGGCGTCACCTTCTTCCTCACCACCCAGTACCTCGAAGAAGCCGACCGCCTGACCCACGACATCGCCATCATGGACCAGGGAAAGATCGTCGCGAAGGGTTCGCCAGCCGAACTCAAGGCCACCATCAGTGCCGACGCTATCACGCTCAGCTTCGCCGACGGCCAACCAGCGCTCGACCGCGCCGAACCGCTGCTGCGCACCTTCGAAGGTGTGGAGGACGTGCGCCGCATCGAGGGCTCCGTCGTCATCTACATCCGCAACGCTTCCTCCGCCGTCGCATCCCTCATTCGCACGCTCGACGACGAAGGGCTCTCCGTCTCCGAACTGAAGTTGACCCACGCCACGCTCGACGACGTCTTCCTGCGCGCGACGGGGCACCTGCTCGAAGTCTCGCAACAAACCGCCCAACCCGCTGGAGGACCCGCCTGATGCGAATCATTAGCGACACCTGGCTGCTGACCCTGCGCGCGCTCCGCGAATCAATGCGACAGCCAGCCAACGAAATCGGTAACGCCTTCATCCCGCTGTTCTTCTACGCCGTCTCCGTCGGCGCGATTGGCTCGATCGCCAGCTCCGCCTTTGGGGTCGACGACTACAAGGGATTCCAGGTCCCGGTCGCCGTGCTCCAGGGCGCGGCCGGCATCGCCGCCGGCTCCGGGCTGGGGATGACAGTCGACATCCAGTCGGGCTACCTCGACAAGCTCATGCTCACGTCCACGCCGCGCATCGCTGTCATCGCCGGCCGCATGATCGCCGACGTCATCAAGACCGTCATCCTCACGGTCATCATCATCGCCGTCGCCCTCGTCACCGGCGCGGGCTTCGAAACGGGCCCTCTGGGGATGCTGATGCTGCTCTTCGCGGCGGGCATCTTCGCGCTGGTGTACGGCGGCATAGGCATGTCCATCGCACTGAAGACGGGCAGCCCGCAGGCGGCGCAGGCCGGGTTCCTCATCTTCTTCCCCCTCCTCTTCCTCGCCCCAACCTTCGCCCCGGTCGAAGTCTTCGCCCGCTGGATGGAGATCACCGCGAGCTTCAATCCCGTCACCTACATCCTCGAAGGCATGCGCGGACTCGTCATCGACGGCTGGGACGTAGCCCAACTGGCACGCGGCGCCGCGGCGGTCGCAGTCCTCGGGGTCATCACCTTCACCCTCACGGGTTTGGCGTTGCGGTCGCGGCAAGCGGCTTAACGGCCCTTCGCCACACAAAAGGAAGCCCGGGAGCGGCACACACCTGCCGTCTCCCGGGCCGAAGGTTTCTGCGGCAACTGCACAGGTAGAGTCACAAATGTCTTCGGTCGAATTCGCGTTTGCAACGAGCGAACCTCATCTCAGGACGGTATGCGACCGTCTGTTGGCAAGAGACGCTGGGCTCGCCGTGGCTCGCGATCTCCACGCGCAGGTGGCATTGCGCTTCGATGGAGTTAATCGCCTTTGCCCGGAGGCTCACGACCAGGAGTTCGTTCAGACGAACCTGTTGGAGTTCCTCTACGGCCTTCAGACCCTGCTCCGTGACCTCCGTTCAACGGGGCACGCGAGCCTCGAGCTACCAGAGTGGGAACCCCAGGCCGCCGTTCAGTCCAAGGGCGGCGTCGCCGTCTTTGAGTTTGCGGCCGCCTCGTATTCGGTTTCGGCGGACAAGTTGGAGGGCGAGGTCGAGCGGTTCCGTCGCAGTGTGAGCGCCCGGTTGTCCTCGGTTTGCCCTGCGTTGAGCGACCCGAGGTTCGTTCCAGGGTGGATCGCCACTATGCTCACGGAATTTTCGGACTAGGCATCAGTTCCCTTCAGGAATCCCGGTCGGCGAACAAGCTGTGGAGTTCAGCCCCGGAGGCGGCGTCGGCGAAGCCGTCGAAGCTCCCCTCCTCGGCGATGCGCTTCGCGGCGCGCATGAAGCCTCCCCACGCCGACCGCGCCAGCGAACCGCCAACGCTCACGCGCCGCACCCCGAGTGCTTCAAGTTCCGCGACCGTGAACAGCCCCGGTCGGCCGATGAGCACATTCACCGGCTTCGGAGCGGCGGTGCCAACGACCGCCTCCACCTGCTCCGGCGTGGTCAATCCCGGGGCGTAAAGGCAATCCGCCCCCGCTTCGGAATAGGCCGCGAGCCGTCGAAGGATCTCGTCGAAGTCCGGCTGGTTGCGGATCAGCCCTTCGGCGCGGCCGACCAGCATCACGTCGCCGCCCCGTTCATCGATAACCCGCCGCGCCACACGCAGCCGCGCGACCGCCTCGTCGAGGTCGTAGACGCGGCCGCCGTCGGTCTTCGTGTAGTCCTCAATGGAGAGCCCGGCCACTCCCGTCTCGACGCAGAGCCGCACCGATTCCGCCAGCGCGTCGTGGTCTTCGCCGAAGCCGCTCTCGAAGTCGGCGTTCACCGGCAGATCTGTCGCCGCAACCAGCGCCGCGATGTGTTCGAGCATGGTGTCGCGCGGCACCCCGCCGTCGGCGTATCCCAGCGACCATGCCGCGCCGCCGCTGGTGGTCGCAAGCGCCGGGAAGCCCAGCGACTCGAGGTAGCGCGCGCTTCCCACGTCCCACGGGTTGGGGATGACGAAGCATCCGCCTTCGTGAAGCTGCCGAAAGGCGCGACGCTTTTCCGCGACGTTGTTCATGACCCGACTCCTTCGTCGTTCCCTTTGAGAACCACGCAGACAAAGTACTCCCTCCGGTACCGCGTCGCTTCGATTCCCATCGAACCTGCATCGCACTTAGCCCCGCACGACCGAAAGAAACACAACCGCGATGACTCCCGTCGCGGAGGCGAGCAGGCCGAAGAGCCCGTCGCGACCGAAGACCGTGGTCGCACGCGTGCTGAGCGCGAGCGCGACGATGGTTGCCACAACGACGATCACTGCCCGCACACCGTCGCCGGTCGCGAACAGCACGCCGCTCGCGAGTGCTCCCGCGGAGCCGAACGCTGCGAACGCCAACCTCAGCGCTGCACTGGCTCCGAGGCGATGCGTGGCGCCGCCGCTGTCCTTTTCCTCCGCGATGTCGGGCAGCTGGTTGGCGAGGTGGAGGGCCAGCCCCAGCGCTGCGCCGAGCGGGAAGGTCCACCAGAGCAGGTGGTCCCATGCGCGAAAGGCCGTGAACACCCAGGCGGGGACGAGCGGCATCGCAATCGAAAGCGGCAGCCAGCTGAACGCGCCGCGCTTGAGGTGCACGTCGTAAACAAGCCCGCAGAGCAGCCCCGCCAGCCCCACGAGCCACGCGACCGGCTGCAACCCCGCCGTGACCAACAGCCCCGCAGCGCCAACGGCGATCGCGAGCCCGATGGCGACGCCTCGGGGGAGCACCCCGCGGGGGATCGCCTTCCACGGTTTGGTACGGGCATCGTCCTCCGCGTCGGCGATGTCGTTCACGAG
>CAZDZP010000009.1:0-22627 GCA_964509855.1 uncultured Anaerolineaceae bacterium
AACGAGCGAGGTGCGCTGGTTCGAACCGCACGAAATCCCGTGGGAAGAGCTTGCTTTCGACACGACCCAATGGGCCATGCGCGACTGGGCCCGGCGGCGAGGACTGCCCCACCCAGAGGTCTAGGGGCGGCGCGGACCGCGCTGTCCGTAGCGCTGCCCCTGCGGCTGCGGCCTACCCAATCGGTAGTGGGGGGCGAGAATAACGACCGGCGTCGCGGTGCGAGGGTCGGCGATGCGCGCCCAGATGCGGGGGTGGGCCGCCTGCAGATCCGATGGCGTTTGGTCGGTGGTCACGACCGTGAGCAGTCCCGAGACGGTCCGATAGTTGACCACCTGGAAGAGCTTCTCCTGTGCCCACGGCGACGCGGCCTGCGCTCCGAAGTCGTCGAGCACGAGCAAGGACGCTTCGCGGGCGCGGTCGAAAAGGTCGTCGTAGGGCATGTCGCGGCCCGGGGCGTAGGAGCGTCGCAGGTGGTCCAGCAGGTCGGGGACCACTGCGAAGAAGACTTCGCCGCCCGCGGCAAGCACTTTATTGGCGACGGCCGAGGCGAGGTGCGTCTTGCCACAGCCGTTGGTGCCCTGCAGCAGCAGCCAGCCTTCGGGCTGCTCGGCGAAGAGTTGAGCGGCCCTCAAAGCTGACTCCAGCGACATTTGCTCGTCCGGCTGCAAGCCAGGGACGCGCAGGTCGAAGTTCGCGAAACTCATCTCGGCGAGGCGGTCGCGGCTCATCCCGCCGACCTGTTCGTATCCACCGCGCCCAACGCCATGCAGTTCGCACACTACGGACATGGCGGGATCGGTCAGACGCATGGCGAGTCGATCGTCGAGCCGGCGGGGGTCGGTGCTCGTCGTGAACACCGTGGGCAGGCGTTCGTTGTATCGCGCGTTCAGGAGTTGGAAGAGCTTCTCTTTCGACCACGGCGTCGTCGAAAGGGAGTCGACATCATCGAGGATGAGCAGCGGCGCCGCGCGCACCTGCTCGAAGAGGCGGTCGAACCCCGGCTCGTCGTCGTCAGGGGTGAACGAGGCTCGAAGGTGGTCCAGCAAGTCGGGCACGGACACAAAGAGCGCCGGCTGCCCGGCGTCGACGCGCTGGTTCGCGATGGCGGCAGCGAGGTGCGTCTTTCCGCTGCCACTCGGGCCCGTGAGCACGAGCCAGCCCGTGGGCTCCGCGGCGAAGCTCCGCGCTGACTCGATGGACGCAAAGAATGCGGGCAGGAAGCCATCGGGCGATGGGGCCTGCAGGCTTTCGAAGGTGAAGCGGCGCAACGCCGAGAGATTGCCTATGCGCTCCAGCCGGGTGCGGCGCGTATCGGTGGCTTCGGAAAGCACGCACTGGCACGGCTCGGCCTTCCCGAACATGGGATGGTCGAGCGGGCGAGGGCGACGCACAAAGCCGGCGCCTCCACAGATGTCGCAGCCGGTTGACGGTTCGTCAGCGGCGGGTGGAAGGGCCGAAGTTCCCGCCGAGATAGCGGCGCTTCTGCTCTTCGAAAGAATCTCCCGCAGTTCCTTCATTGTCGCGGCCCTCCTGGGCCCAGGTTTCCAAAATGCGTTCGATGTATCGCCAGTTTCGCACGTTGCGCTCCGCCGCTTCCCGAAACGCATCTTCGATCCATTCGGGTTCGTAGAGGTCGACGGCGGCCACCAGGCGCTCAGCGACGAGCGGCGTGATGGTGCCGATGTGCTCTTCGTAGAGCGTGAAGATGCCGGGGCGCTCGGCGCGATGCGGTTCGAGAGCCACGGCGTCGGGAACGAGCTGGAGCTGCCCGGCGCGGGCGCGGGCTATGGCACGGCGCGAGGACGGGTTGTTCACGAAGTAGAGCATGCCCGTCGTTCCACGACCCTGCATGGGCAGTGCCAGCAGCGCACCAATCTCGACGTTCTCGCGGAGCCCCGCTTCGAGTCCCTGTCTTCCGCCGCCCATTGTTTCGAGGGACTTGCGGGCAGCGACGTTGGCCCACACGTCATCAGCGGTAGCGAAGCGGGCCTCGCCCGCGCGTGCTTGCGCCAGCCGCGAAACCCACAGGAAGGCGAGCAGGGCTCCCGGTTCCCGCAGCTGCGGCAGAAGCATTTCGAAGTACACGTTGGGAATTGCCGTTGCCTTGCCGATCCCCGGAAATCCTTTGAAGGCAGCGGTATCGCGTGCGGCTGTCATTCGAGCGAGAGTTCTTCGAGCGTGTCTTCGTCGACATTCTTGAGCAACCAGTCTTCGAACTTCGCGAGCCGCGCGCGGAATCGGAGGTCCACCTGGCCAATCGGACCGTTCCGGTTCTTTGCGACATGCACCTGGGCTACTCCACGTGGGTACGCGCTTTCCGGGAGTTCCGGGTGCAGCTCGGCCCACTGCTCCGCTGTGACATACATCTCCTCACGGCTGAGGAACATCACGATATCCGCGTCCTGTTCGATCGAACCGGAGTCTCGAAGGTCGGAAAGCTGTGGAGTCCGCGGCTGGCGGTGTTCGATTGCGCGGGAAAGCTGCGCCAGCGCCACCACAGGCACGTCGAGTTCGCGAGCGAGGCCCTTGAGCATGCGGGAGATGTAGCTGATCTCCTGGACTCGGTTTTCACGGCCAGTGCTGTTTTCGCCCTGCATCAGCTGGAGGTAGTCGATGACGATAAGGTCGAGCCCGCGTTCGCCGGACAACCGCCGTGCCTTGGCCCGCAGTTCAGCGGCTGTGAGCGTGGGCGAATCGTCGAACCAGATGTTCGCTTCCGAAAGCTCGCCCGTGGCGCGGATGATGCGGCGTTCTTCGACTTCGGTCTGGTAGCCAAGGCGCAGGCGTGTGCTATCGACTTCGGATTCGCCGGAGAGGAGTCGCACTGCAAGCTGCTCGGCCGACATTTCGAGCGAGAAGAATGCGACGTTGGCGCGCTGGGTAATCGCGGCGTTCCGAGCGATGCCGAGCGCGAAGCTCGACTTACCAACGCTGGGGCGGGCGCCAATGATCACGAGGTCGGAACGCTTGAAGCCGCCGAGCAAGGTATCGAGGTCACTGTAGCCAGTCATGATCGCGTCTAGCGCCCGGCGCTCGGCTTCGGCGGCGTCCTGTTCGAGGAAGGTCTGCAGCACTTTGCTGATGTGGACGAAATCGCGGAAGTTCTCGCCGCCGCGCAGGCGCTGGATGAGGTCTTCGGCGCGCCCGAACACAGCCTCAATCTCGGCCGGGGCCTCGTAGGCCATCTGCATGATGCCGGTGGCCGCGTGGATGAGGCCGCGGTAGGTCGCGTCGCGCTTCACAATGCGGGCATAGAACTCGACGCCGATCGAGGTTGGGAGCCGGCGGATAATCTCAGCGAGATAGGTTTGGCCGCCTACGTCCTCGAGGCGCTCCTGCCGAGCGAGTTCGTGCGCGACGGTGATCTGATTGATCGCCTCGTCGCGGCTCCAGAGTTCAAGGCACGACTCGTAAATCCATCCGTTCTTCTCGCGGAAGAAGTCGTAGGGCTTGAGGATGGGGCTAACGTGAAACACCGCCTCCGAATCCACGAGGAGCGCGGCTACAACGGCCTCTTCGGCCTCAATGTCATGCGGGGGAAGCCGCTCAAGGAGGGGGAGCGTCATGCTGAATGCCGGGCTGCTCAACTCCGCACGCGGCGGAAATGCTCAAGCTACCCGATACCCCTCCTTTCGCGATGGCTTAGTCCGAGTCGTTCGAATCGTCAGCAGAGTCGTCGGAATCGCCTGAGTCGGCCGACTCCGCGGAACCTTCGGCTGCTGCCTGGCGAGCCATGGTCGCTTCGACAAGGCTGCCGGTTTCGGCGCGCTGCGAAGCCTGGTAAGCCTTTTCGGCGGCAATCTTGGCTTCCGCCTCTTCCTTTTCCTTCTGCTCGGCGAGCAGCTTTTCCACCACCGGGATGGATTCCGCATCCGGAACCACGTCCACGATCAGCTCGGAGCTGACGTTGCGGGTGAATTTCACTATGACGGTGCGCTCGCCCAGTTCGCGAATCGGTTCGGGCAGCAGGATGATCTGCGACTCGACTTCGATGCCGGTGGAGTCCTTGATGTGCTGTGCGATATCACGGTTTGTGACCGAACCGAAGAGCCGGCCGGTCTCACCAACGCGCGCTTCGATGGAAATCTTGTATCCATCGAGCTTGTCGGCGTCGCCACGAGCTTCCGCGTCGAGCTTTTCCTGGCGGCGAGCTTCCTTCTGGGAAAGCGAGTTGGCGTGCTGCAGGTTGGTGGGGGTGAGGGGACCGGCAATACCGCGGGGGAGCAGGAAATTACGAGCGAAGCCATTCTTGACTTCCTTCGTATCGCCAACCTGTGCGGTGCCTTCAACATCCTCGAAGAAGACGACTTTCATCGTAGGGACCTCAGAATCTGTAAGGGATGCGTTTTCGGCGCTTCCCGCTCAACAGCCGGGAGCACCGTATGCCAGCCAGCATAGCCGCTCAATTCGTTATCGTCGCCTTGCACATGTTCTTCACGCACCCTTTGCGACTCCAAGAAGTTATGACGCTTCTCACGCCTGCCTCGTAAAGGTCGGCGACGGGCGCGACAAGTCCTGTCGCTTTATTGGCGCGTTACGCAGAAGCCGATTCGTACTACGCTTCGCCCATGGCCTTCGACTTGCCAGTACTTGTGATTTTCCACGGTGGGACAGGCGCCGGCGAGGCCGAGCGCATGGTCGCGGGAGCCCGTGTGATCGCGGCTCGTCAGACTGCGCGGGCGGCCCTCGCGGCCGGGTTCGAAGCTGTCATCATCGCCACCGACGACCCGAAAGCTTTCGCGGGACTGCCGACTCAGGTCTTTGTCGAAGTCGACTCCACACCGGCAGGGAGCGAACCATTCAGTCTCGACAAACCGTTGCGCAAGCTAGTGAGCAAGTACGGGCTGCGACGGCCGGCTGTCATGGGCTCCGGGGCGGTGCCACTCGTAGGCGAAGCCGAGTTCCGGCTCATCGCGGAGCAGCTCGAACAGCGCGACGCGTGTGTCGTCACGAACAACTTCTTTTCCAGCGACCTCACCGCGTGGACGCCGGGTGAGCTGATAGCGGGACTCCGGCCATTCGAACGAGACAACCAGTTGCCGCGGCGTTTGCGGGACGACGCCGGGTTACCGGCAACGGTGCTCCCACGGACAACGGCGACCCAGTTCGACCTGGACACACCCGCCGATCTTTGCGTGCTGGCGCTGCAGGAGTTCGATTCGCCGCTTGCCACGCATTGCCGAACGCTTTCGTTGCCGACGGATCGGTATCGTGCCGTTGGGCGGGTCATGTGCGACCCGAAGTCGGAGCTCATCGTCGCGGGGCGGGCGGGGAGCCCGGCGTGGCAGTATCTCGAACGGGAAACTGCGTGCCGGGTACGCTTTATCAGCGAAGAACGAGGAATGGCAGCGGCGGGCGCCGGCCACCGGGCGCGTTCAATCCTCGGCTACATGGTCGAAGACGTGGGCGTCACACGGTTGTTCGAACGGCTCGGCGAAATGGGCGACGCGGCGGTGATCGATTGTCGCGTTCTCGAAGCGCACCTCGGGTTGCAGATCTCGCGGGAGGACCGCTTCCAGGGCGACCTCTATGCGACCGAGGCGGTTATCGACGAAACCCTGCGAGAGCTGGTGGCGGCGGCGAACGCGGCGCCCATCCCGATGCTGTTCGGCGGCCACTCGCTTGTTTCGGGCGGGCTGATGGCGCTCAACGACGCCGCATGGGCGGAGCATGACCGGCTGAAGGGCTAGCCAGGAATGAGCGTGAAGTTGGGCGTGCCATAGATGTAGTGGTCGTGCTGCGCTGCCCCATCCTCGGGCAACTCCACACCAGCGGCGGCAAGCTCGTTCGCAATGTCGTCCGCAAGCTGCCACACCGGATGGCGCTCGTCATCAGCGACTACTTCAGTCGCTAGTCGCCGCAGCAGTTCCCGCTGCTCTCCTGGACTCAATTCTCGAGCCGACTTCAGGACCTGTTCCACAGTCATAGCCATAATTGTAGCCGATCCGGTTCGGCGTTTTGCGGGGCTATTGGGCGGGGCTCCACCCATGCGGACGGCGCATGATGTAGACGCGCACCTCCCAATGACCGCGATAAAACCGGGTGTGGCGAGCGATCGGCTCGCGTTCTTCCGGGGTGACTTCCCACAGCCGTTCGGCGAGTTGGCGGTCGAAGTGCCAACGCGTTTCCGCCACCTCGAACCCGACGGACCGGTAGACCCGGTGCGCAACCTCGGCGAAGGTGTTGGAGCTGAGCACGAAGGCTGGGCCGAAGGGATACATCTCCTCCAGCCAGGCGATGATGCTGGCGAGCATGCGCCGCGCAACGCCACGGCCAGCGTGTTCAGGCGGAACGTGCACCCCCCAGAAGTAGAGACCGGCCTCGTCGCGCAGGTTCACGGAGACCCGGCCCACTGCGACCCCTTCTTCGCAGGCGACGAAGTGACGGTGGGGTCCGCGCTCATGGGCGAAACGCAGATACCGGGCCGCTTCTCCTGGATCCTTCAGATGCCCAAGGTCGAACGCGTGGTAGGGAAAGCCGCGTTCGCTCCAGTTCGCAGCTTGCGCGATAAGGCCTTCGTCCCACGGGCGGAGCACCAACCCATCGCCGGGCAGTTCCGAAGGATAGGTTGCGGAGGCGCGGAGCGTTGCCATGGCGATAACTCAGCGGGGCTATGCAGGTTGGATGGGGTGGACGGTGTGACGCTCGCGCTGAACCGGAACGCGACGTGTCTCGCCGGGAACGTAGGCTTGTCGTGTCGCTGTGGTCCCGGGCGCGAAAGCGGATGTCATGCCGGGACGTTACGTCGACCCGGCATGCCGCGCAAGCGCGAAACGGTGTGCGTTGAGCCTGTGTACCGGTAGGCTTGAAGCATGCGCATACGCGAACTGCTCGACCGGATCATTCGCCGCGGTGGACCCGGCTCCGAATCAGCCGGCGAGGCACCGTTTGTGCCGGAACCGCGATACTCACTCATCGAGGACTATGCACTCATCGGCGACCGGGTGAGCGCAGCACTGGTTTCCAAGTACGGTTCCATCGACTGGGTGTGTTTCCCCGCCATGGATTCGCCCTCCGTTTTCGCGCGCATCCTCGATGCCGATTCCGGCGGGAGCTTTCGCATCTCGCCTACCGGCCGTTTTCAAAGCACCCGCGCCTACCGCGAAGACACCAGCATCCTCGAAACCACGTTTACCAGCGGGACGGGTTCGGTCGTGGTAACCGACTTCATGCCTGCGAGAAGCGGAGAGCTCCAGCGGCTGGGGGATGGCGCCATCATTCGTATCGTGCGCGGGCTCACTGGGCGTGTTGAGATGGGCGTGCGCTTCGACCCCCGGTATGACTACGGCCGAGTGAGCCCCACGTGGGACATCGCGCCGGGCATGGGCGCCCGTTCCCGTGGTGCGAACGAGAGCCTCACGCTGTATTCGTCACGGGTGCAGTTCGAAGAAGTGGAAGAGGGCGGAGTCCACGGCACCTTCGAAACGCGCCCGGGCGACGAATATCGCTTCGTGCTCAGCTACCGCAAACCGGCAGCGCTGATGTTCACGCGCGGGATGCGGGACCTCGCCCCGGCCGCCGTGGAGGCCACGGAACGCTACTGGCGCGAGTGGATGGCGCGTTGCGCCTACACGGGGCCCTATTCCGAAATGGTGCGGCGCAGCGCCATCACATTGCGCCTGCTGGACTTCGCGCCCACCGGCGCGATCATCGCCGCGCCCACCACATCGCTTCCGGAAACACTTGGTGGCATCCGCAACTGGGACTACCGTTACTGCTGGATTCGCGACTCGGCCTTCACGCTCTACTCGTTCTTCGTGCTCGGCTACCCGGAGGAAGCCGAGATCTACCTCCAGTGGCTCTTCGAGGTCACCCTTGGCGACCCGGCGAAACTCCAGGTGCTCTACGGTCTCAATGGCGAACACGAAGCCACAGAGAGCGAACTGGAGCATCTTGAGGGCTACGCCAACTCCAAGCCCGTCCGCATTGGGAACGGCGCCAAGGACCAGCTTCAGCTGGATATGTACGGCGAGATACTCGACTGCGCCTACCTCATGCACCGTCACGGTGGCGTGGTTTCGCAGGAGCTCTGGGATTGGCTGCGAAGCGTCGTCGACTACGTCTGCGACGTCTGGGACGAGCCCGACTACGGGCCGTGGGAGGTCCGATCCGAGCCGCGCCATTTCGTTTACTCCAAGGCGCTGTGCTGGGTGGCCGTCGACCGGGGAATTCTCATGGGCGAACAGACCGGGCTGCCCTTCGACAAAGAACGATGGACCAACGTCCGCGACGCAATCAAATCCGAGGTTATGGAGAAGGGCTTCAAGGAGTCCGTCAACGCGTTCACCACGGCCTACGACGGTGAAGACCTTGACGCCGCGTTGCTGGCACTCCCACTGCGGCGCTTCATCGACCCCAACGACCCCCGCATGGAATCCACCGTGCAGCGCGTTGCAAAGCACCTTTCCTTCGAGGGCACTCCTGAGCTGATCCGCCGTGTGCCGCCGAACTTCGACGATGGCCTTCACGGCGAAGAAGGCTCCTTTATGTTGTGCAGTTTCTGGCTGGTAGATTGCCTCGCGCTCCAGGGCAAAGTGGCTGAGGCTGAGGAAATGCTGCAGTCGCTCCTCGCGAGGGCGAACGATGTTGGGCTCTACGCGGAAATGGTGGACCCGGCCACGGGTCGCCACCTTGGCAACTTCCCCCAGGCTTTTACCCACATTGCTCTCATCAACGCGGCGACGTCACTGGAAGCGGCTCGAGAAAAACTCGCCGAGGCTGAACGCGCGTAACGAACCGGGCGCTCGCAACGCCGCCAGAAACGGACGGAGGTCCTTCGCCAATGGCTCACCTTGAAGAAGTGGAAATCGGCCGCCAGTCGATCGAGCGCTATCGCCCTCTTGTGGAGCCTGATCGCTTTGAAGCACTGTTGAAACAGGCCGACCACTTGAAGGACGTGCTCCATGGCCGAGTGCTGTGGAACGTCAATTCCACATCTCGTGGCGGCGGTGTTGCGGAAATGCTCCGGCCCCTCCTCGCGTACGCACGCGGATACGATGTCGATGCGCGCTGGGTTGTCGTGCAGGGCGACGAGGGCTACTTCGCGTTCACCAAGCGGCTTCACCACGCTCTCCACGGGAGCACGGGGGACGGTAGTCCAATCGACGAATCCAGGCGGGAGACCTACGAGCGCGTCACGTCGGAAAACGCTCACGAGTTCCTTTCGCTTGTCTCGCCCGGCGACGTCGTCTTTCTGCACGATCCGCAGACGGTGGGGCTGATTCCGCACGTCCGCCGGGCTGGCGCCCACGCAATCTGGCGCTGCCACATCGGTAGCGATGTCATCAACGCCGAAGCGAGGGCGGCATGGAGCTTCCTCGATCGTTACCTCACCGAGGCCGACCGGCTCGTGTTTAGCCGCCAGGCCTACGTTCCGCCTGGCGTTGATCACGACAAAGTTGTCATCGTGGCGCCCTCAATCGATGCCTTTTCGACGAAGAACCAGGAAATGAGCGCCGAAACGGCCCGCGCGATCCTGGTGCACGCCGGTATTGTCGAAGGTCCAAGGGGTGAGGGTGAGCGCGTGTTCACCCGTGAAGATGGCTCCCCGGGGCGCGTCGACCGGAAGGCCGATGTCGTGCGCCAGGGACGTTCACCTTCGTGGGATACGCCGCTCGTGGTCCAGGTCTCCCGCTGGGATACACTGAAAGACCCAATCGGCGTGATGCATGGATTCGCGAAGCTGGCCGATGGTTCCGTGCCTGCTGGCGCCCAGCTCGTGCTGGCCGGGCCTAATGTAAGCGCTGTCTCCGACGACCCCGAAGGCGCCGCCACCTTCGAAGCTGTGGAGGAGGCCTGGCGGAGCCTCCCGCACGGCGTGCGTAGCCTCATCCAACTTGTGACGCTGCCGATGGCGGATGCGGAAGAAAACGCGGCGATGGTCAACGCGCTACAGCGGCATGCGGCGGTAGTGGTGCAAAAGAGCGTGAACGAAGGCTTCGGGCTGACCGTGACGGAGGCGATGTGGAAGGGAAGACCCGTCATCGCCAGCCGCATCGGCGGAATCCAGGATCAGATCGAGCACGGAGTGAGCGGCCTTCTGCTGGATGACCCGCGTGACCTGCACGCGTTTGCCACCCTGCTGGAGCAGGCGCTGACCGACCAGGACCTGGCCGAGTCACTCGCAACGAACGCACGCGAGACGGTTCGCGATCGCTACCTCGCCATCCGCACGATCGAAGAGCTTGGCAGACTCATCCACGAGGTGATTGAGTCGGAATCCACCGGCTGAGTCAGATTCGCAAGGGATACAGCAAAGGGCGGTCTTTCGACCGCCCTTTGTGGTTTGCCTGGCGTGGTGGCCCTTAGGCGTGGAGCGCCGTGGCCACATCCTTCAGTCCGAGCGATTCAAGCTTCGCGGCGGAAGGTTTGCAGGATTCGGTGTCCCAGTCGCAGGCGTTGAGGAAGTCGACTTCGAGCGTCTCCGTATCAAGAACGATTCCCTGGAGCGGCCCGGTGTGGGTAGCCTCAGTGCTCTTGCCGGTCATGCGGTCGTGTACGGGGCGCTGGCGCGGGTTGCCGCCTTCGCGGACTTCGTAGGCCATGCGCAGGTTGCCGACGCGCTCGCCGACTTCCAGCATCTCATCGACATCCATGTCCCAGCCAGTGACAGCATTGAACCAGCTCGGCATGTTGGCAGTGTTGGCCGCCATCATGATGAACTGGCACATGCCACCCGAGTTGACGACGTGCATGTATTCGCTGGCGCCCTTGTGGTGTTCGCCACGGTTCGCGTAGTCCTTGAAGTCCTTGGGGGCTGGCGGAATCTTGCCGAGGCGCTTGTTGCCTTCGTACTGCGTGTGGCGGGCCGGGGTCGGATCCAGCTTGTAGGTGGTGTGGTATTCCGGCTGCAGCTTCGGGTCGTGCATCGGGGGCTCCTGGCCACCAATGTGAATGGCGTAGGCTTCCGCGCCACGGCCAATCCGCTCAGCTGCGACCTTCACGCCGTCGGCGAGTACGTCGCCGATGCCTTCACGCTTACCCATCAGCTCCAGGACGGCGACGATGCAGTCGGGGTCGTTCCAATTGAGCTCAATGCCGTCGGTATCTTCCTTCGTGAGAATCCCGTTCTGATAGCACTCGATGGCGAAGGAAATGGTCGCGCCGGCGCTGATCACGTCGAGGCCGTAATCGTTGCAGAGGTGGTTGAGGTAGATGAGCGCATCGGGGTCGGCCATCAAGTTCATGGTGCCGAAGGCGCCCATAGCCTCGTATTCGGGACGATGCGTGTGGTGGGGATACGGGTACTTCGGATTGGTCGATTCGACCGACTCGGCGCCGCAAGCCATTGGGCAGCGCCAACAGCCGTAGGACTTCTCCATCTTCGGGTTGATGGTGGATCCGCCGTCGATCTTTGCCGCGTAGTCGAAATCTACAACACCAACGCCGCCCCAGTTCTTCACGGGCGAGTCGCCGTTGAGCGCTGAGCCGGCCGTGATGCCGGTTGTGCCGAAGGTGTGGAAGAAGTCCTTGAGGGGCTTCACGAAGTCGTCGAGGTTCGCCCGAAGCATCTTGATGGTCTCGGGCGTTTGCGCGATGACCTTCCTATCAGTAAGGACTACGACAGATTTCAGGTTCTTCGAACCCATGACAGCGCCAACGCCCGAACGGGCGGCAAGGCGGCCATGGTCGTTGCAGACACCGGAGATGAGCGAGAGCTTTTCGCTCGACGGTCCGATGTTCGCGACGCTTGCCTTCTTGCCGTAGCGCCCCTTGAGCATGTTCTCGTTCTCAATGGCGAGCTGGCCCCATTGGTCGGAGGCGTCCTTTAGTTCGAACTTGTCGTCTTCGATGACAAGGTACATGGGCTTTTCGGCCTTGCCGAAGAACATGATGCCGTCCCAGCCGGCGAGCTTCATTGCGCCGCCGAAGTCGCCGCCACAGTTGGCGTCGCCCCAGCCGCCGGTCAGCGGGCTCTTGCAGACAACCTGCCATCGCTGGCCGAAGAGCGGCGTGCCGGTGAGAAGCCCCGCGAACATGCCGAGCATGTTGTCCGGGCCAAGCGGGTCAGCGCCCTGGGGCACGCGGTCCCAGAGCATGCGGGCGCCGATGCCGTACCCGCCGAGGTATTGGCGGTAGACGGATTCGTCGGGGCGTTCGACCGAAATTTCGCCGGTCGTGAGGTTTACGTTGAGGATCTTGCCGTTGTAGCCCTTTTCGGTGAGGGTGGCAGCTGTGGTAGCTTCAGCCAAAGTTCATGCTCCTATCCCGGCGCGCATGGCCCGGGCTATTGGGGGCGACTCTGTCAGACCTCGACGAAGCCTGCAATATGCCCACACAAGCATAACGCGTCTCCCTTACCAACATGACCAGACATTTCGTCTAGGGCTGATGCAAATCCAGCCCGAGCAGCGACGAATATCGTTCGAAGTCCTGGTCGAGGGTGAAGACCGGAACGGCCACGCGTTCGGCCACCGCACAGAGCAGCGCGTCGACCGGGGAGGAAGCGACGCCGCCGGCCCGCAGCGTGTTGCTGACTTCGGCGGCGCGCTCGTAGTCGTAGCTGATGAGTGGCACATCTTCGACGCCGCGAAGCCCTTCACGTACACGCAGGAAACGGTCCGGGTCTCTTAGTCCCGTCAGAACCTCCTGGCGAACAGGCCCGATGATGAGTGCCTCCCGGGCGACGAGCATGTCCCGAAGTGAGAGGCGGACCGCCCTGTCGTCCGTTGCCTGCCGGTCGCGGCGAAAGAAGACCGACCAAACGTTGGAATCGACGATTACTCGTCCCATTGTGGGATCCGGCGATTGCCCAGGCGCCGCTCCTCCTTGTAGTCGTAGTCGGGATCGAAGTCCAAGGCGCCCATCATTTCGATAAGCCCTTCGATCCGCTTCTTGCGCACGAATTCCTCAAGGACAGCAGTGACAGCGTCCTTCTTCGTCTTGAATCCGCCCAGCTCCTGAGCCAGGCATAGCAATTCATCGTCTATCGCAAGGTTGGTGGCCGTCGCAGCACCTCACACAGTTGGATTGTGTAGGATGTTCACATACTTCCGCTACACATCACAACCGCCCGAGCAAGAATGGGACGAGCCCTTCGTTGGTTGCATCGGGGGATTCCTCCGGGAAGAAGTGCCCGGCGTCGACGCGGCGAGCGCGAAGGTCGGGAAAGTAGCGCGGGAACTGTTCGACGAAGGGGTTGCCGGTCGGGATGGTATCAGCCGAGCGGCCGCCGTCCTGGGTGCCGCGGGAACGGGCAAGGTAGGTGCCGTACATCCAGAGCGTGGGATTCGGGAAGGTCTTGTGCCTGTCTTCGGGGCCGTAGTCCATGAAGTTCGGGTAGAGCGGGTGCTGCTCCAGCCCCTCCTCGTGGAGCCACATTCGCGCGACCTCGTGCTCGCCGAGGTGCCGAAATGCTTCGCCGTGCGGCGTGGTGTCGTCGAGTGTGACTACGTGGAAAGGGAGGGCGTAGCGATAGTAGGAAATCGCCGCGGCGTGCGATGCGGGGTCGGCGAAAGCCGCAGCGTAGTGGTCGACATCCTCTTGCGTGGCCCAGGCGGTGACGGGAGCGGCCCGTCCTTGCCAGGGCGAGAGCGGCCGGGGCGGCAGTGGAATCGACGATGAACCCGTCATCACCGTCTCGATAAACTGGCGGTGATAGTTGCGGAACAGTTCTTCCGGGTAGGGCTGCGCCTTGAACCAGTAGCCGTGAATCGCGCCGGGCGCCCACACCGTGCAGAGCGTGTCGAGAAGCGCCAGGCGGTTAACGCGCTCCGGCCAGTCAATCGCGACCTTGAAGGCGATGATGCCGCCCCAGTCGTGACCGACAACGTGGGCCTTTTGGATGCCCAGCGCGTCCATGAAGCGAATGATGTCGCCTGCGAGCAGGTGCCGTGTCGCGCGGGTACCGGGCTTATCCGTCTGGCCGAAGCCTCGGGTGTCGGGCGCGAAGACCGCGAATCCAGCCTCCACGAGAGGTTGGAACTGCTTCCGCCATTCGTAGGACGTTTCCGGGAAGCCGTGGATGAGCACCACGGGGTCGCCTGTGCCCTGCTGCAGGTAGTGCATGCGAATGTCGGAGGTTTGGACGAAGTTGGACTGCATTGGATGGTCTCCCCTGCTTGGTGGGAGCACTGTACTTTCCGTTGCGTCACGCGCACAGCTACCGGGAGTACGACTTCGGGACGGCTGGTAGGATGCCGTTTCATCAAACAGGCAGGAACTCCTATGGACGTACAGCGACTCCTCGACCCCGAAATCGCGGCGGCACTCGAGCAGATGCCGCCGGGCGGGTCGTTCACGCTCGAACAGGTCCCGGCGATTCGCGAACAACGCGCGGCGATGCAACCGCCAGTAACGCTCAGCGATGCCGTCGAACGGACCGACTACCAGGTGCCGGGGCGGGACGGCGCGCCCGACGTGACGATTCGTGTGCATCGCCCGAAATCGGCGGCTGGCGCACTGCCCTGCCTGTACTGGATGCACGGCGGCGGCTACGTGTTCGGCACCTACACGCAGGACGACCTTCGCTTCGACAAGTGGTGCCAGTCGCTGAATATGGTGGGCGTTTCGGTGGAATACCGGCTGGCGCCAGAAACCCCGTACCCGGGACCACTCGAGGACGCCTATGCCGGCCTTGTCTGGGTGCACGCGAACGCCAGCGAGATCGGCGTCGACCCGAATCGCATCGGCATCGGCGGCGGTTCCGCTGGGGCAGGGCTTGCGGCGGGCCTGGCGCTGCTCGTGCGCGACCGGGGCGAGATCCCTCTTACCTGCCAGCTACTCATCTACCCCATGATCGATGACCGGCGGGTGACCGAATCCAGCACGTGGGAGGTCCCCATCTGGCCGCCGAAGTCCAACGAGACGGGTTGGAAGGCCTACCTCGGCCCGTTGTTTGGCACCGACGATATCCCTGCCTACGCGGCCGCGACGCGAGCAACGGACCTGGCGGGACTACCGCCGGCGTTCATCATCGTTGGCGCGCTGGATGGCTTCCTGGACGAGGACGTCGACTACGCCATGCGTATGACGCGTGCCAGCGTTCCGGTCGAACTGCACGTGTACCCGGGCGGCCCACACGGCTTCGATGCATTGCTGCCGGGTACGCAGCTGGCTCGCCGCGCCCGCGCCGACATGGAAGATTGGTTGCGCCGAACGCTGTAGAACCAGCACGTACGAAAACCGAACGGCCCTCCAGATGGAGGGCCGTTTGGCTTGTGCGATGCGTAGCGAACTAGCGCTTGGTGTACTGGGGAGCTTTTCGGGCTCGCTTGAGGCCAGCCTTCTTGCGTTCCTTTTCGCGGGAGTCGCGGGTCAGCAAGTTTTCCGGGCCGCGCTTCAAGGCGGGTTTCATTGCCGGGTCGGATGCGACCAGGGCACGCGCGATGCCGAGCTGAATAGCGTCTGCCCAGCCCGTGATTCCACCACCGGCACACTTGATCTGGGCGCTGAAGCGGACTTCGCGGCCAGAGCGTTCGAGCGGAGCGAGGATCGCGCGGCGATGTTCGTCCCGGCTGAAAATGTCTTCCATCGGCTTGCCGTTGATGACGATGGCGCCATTGCCGGGGTAGAGCCGAACACGCGCGACCGCGGTCTTGCGGCGGCCGGTGCCGTAGTAATACTGCTGCTGGTCGCTCATTCCTTGGTCTCCTCAGCGGCGGCGGTGTCGTCCACCTCGTTCTCAACTTCCACTACTGACTCTTCGTCCGGCGTGGCTTCTTCTTTTGGAGCGGCTTCCTTTTTCCGAGCCTTCGTGGCTTTGGCCGGGGCCGGGGCTTCCGCGACAGGCTCGACCGGCGGGGCCTCAACGACCTCTACGACGGACCCATCGGGAATCGAAAGCGGTCGCAGGCGGCGCGGGGGCTTGGCCTGGCGGGCGGCGATTGCCTCTGCCTGGGCGGCTTCGCGTGCTTCTTTGGAACGCTCCGAGCCGACGATCTGCGATTCGTGAGGGTGCTTCGCGCCCGGGTAGACCTTCAGGTGCTTCAGCATCTTCTCGCCGAGCGGGCCACTCGGGAGCATGCCCCAGACGGCCTGTTCAATGACGCGATCGGGGAAAGCCGCGATCTGCTCTTCGAAGTTGCGCGACTTCAATCCACCGGGGTAGCCGGAGTGGCGGTAGTAGCGCATCACCTGGGCCTTGTTGCCGCCAACCTTCACCTTCGAGGCATTGATGACGATGACGAAGTCACCACCATCAAGGTGCGGTTCAAAGGTTGGCTTGTGCTTGCCGCGCAGGAGCGTCGCCGCCTCTGTCGCCACACGCCCAAGCGGGCGGCCGGCCGCGTCGATGACGTGCCAGTCCTTGTAGATTTCGGCCGCCTTGATGCGGACTGTTTGTGTGCTCATGGCTGGTACCCCTTGTGGTACGTAACGGATTCGAGACAGAGGCCCTTTGCGGGTGCGACGGGACCGATGGTGGCCACGCGCGCCTCACCAAGGAGGCCTGTGATTTCTTCTACTGTCGCCGAAGCTTTCCCAACAAGCACGGAAGCGCCCAGGATGCGGCGAACCATGTTTGGCAGGAAGGCGTCGGCTTCGATGTCAAACCGGAGCAGACAGCCAGAGCTGGACCACTCCGCGGCGAAAACCGTGCGCTCCGAAGAGCGACCTTCTTCCAGCGGACCCGATGCGGCGAGGAAGTCCCTCCGCCCGGTGAGCGCGTTCGCCAGTCGCTGCATAGCCGGGAGGTCGAGCGGTTGTTCGACGTGCCAGGCCGTGCGCTGCCACATTGGCATTCGCACCCTGCTATTCAGGATGGTGTAACGGTAGCGGCGGCGGCGCGCCCAGCGGCGCGGGTCGAAATCCGGTGGGACTTCGTGCACATCGCGTACCGATACGTCCATCGGCAAGTGCGCGTTGAGCGCCCTTGTGATGGTTGCGGCCTCATGGCGCGTTTCCGCGGTCATGGCGGCCACCTGGCCAACGGCGTGCACACCGGAATCGGTGCGACCTGCCATTGCGACGCGGGTTGGGACTCCAAAGAGCCGGGAGGCCGCGTTTTCCAGTTCTCCCTGGACCGTTCGTGCATTCGCCTGCAACTGCGAGCCGGCGAATGCAGTCCCGTCGTAGCTAACCGTTCCCGCGAAACGCTTCGCGGTCACGGGCTATTCCTTCTTTTCGTCCTCGTCTTCTGCTTCGTCTGCCGCAGCTTCGGTCTCGACCTCGGCAACGGGTTCTTCAGCAGGAGCGGACTCCTCTTCAGCTTCTTCCACCGCTTCGGCTTCGGCCGCAGGGGCTTCGGCTTCCGCGACGGGTTCCTCGGCAGGAGCTTCGGCGACAGCCGGTTCGTCCTCGGCTACCGGTTCTTCAGTTGCGAGATCCTCGGTGGCTTCGGCTTCAACAACGGCTTCGGTCTCTTCGACGTCATCCGTGGCATCGTCAGCAGGCGCCTCTTCAACGGGTGCGGTTGCAGTAGCTGCGGCGGCCGGGGCGGCGACGCTGGCCGAAGCCGTCACGCGCTGCGGACGAGGTGTGGGCGGCGCATCGACGAAGTCGACGAGTTCGATGGCCGACATCCTGGCGCCGTCGCCTTTGCGCGGTTCAAGCGAGGTGATGCGCAGGTAGCCGCCGGGACGATCCTTCATGCGCGGACCAATGTCGTCGAAGACCTTGCGAATCACCTCTTCGTCGAACAACGAACGCAGCGCCTGCCGGCGGTTATGCAAACCACCCTTGCGGCCGAGCGTGATGATCTTCTCCGCGATGGGGCGAATTTCCTTGGCCTTCGCCTCGGTGGTGGTGATGCGTTCGTACCGCAACAGGTCGGTGACCAGGTTGCGGTAGAGCGACTTACGATGGGCTGTATCCCGGCCGAGATGACGGCCAGACTGGCGGTGGCGCATGGTTAATCCTCGTCGTCGGCGCCGAGCAAATCGTCGTCGCCAACCTCGCGTAGTGCTTCTTTGAGAGCCTTGCCAAGAGCGCCAAGGCTTTCTTCTTCATCTTCCTCGTCAAGGATGACTTCGCTGCTCGAAACGCGTGCCTGCCGTTCGTCGGAATCGGCGGTGGCGGCGCCAGCGCCGGCCAGCATGGGCACGAGCCCTTCCTGCGTTCCGTCGACGTAGCTCAATTCAATGAGGCGGTCGCGGAGTTCGTCATAGGACTTGCGGCCGAAGTTGCGGAGCGAAAGCAACTCGTCTTCCGACTTCTCGAGAACCTGGCCAACCGTCATGAGTCCGCTGCGCTTGAGGCAGTTGTAAGCACGGACCGAAAGCTGCAGATCCTCGATGGGAGTGTTCCAGCGCCCGTCGCCGGGTGCCTTCGTACCACCACCAACTGTTCCAGAATCGCCACCGGTCCAACTGGGGACGGGGCGGATGTTCTGCGTGAACAGCGAGAACTCGTCGATAAGGATGTCGGCACTCTGCCCAAGTGCATCCGTCGGGCTAATGGTGCCGTCGGTCCATACTTCAAGGATGAGCTTGTCGAAGTCGGTGGATTGGCCAACGCGGGTCTTTTCGACGCGGTAGTTCACCTTGCGGACCGGCGAGTAGATGGCGTCGACCGGGATAGTGCCAATCGGCATACCTTCGAGCGACCCGGCCGGGACGTAGCCCTTGCCGAGGCGAACGTTGAATTCGACGCTGAGGCGGGCATCCTTGCTATCGAGGGTTGCGAGGTGCAGTTCGGGGTTGACGATCTCGAAGTCCGCGGGGAGCACGATGTCCCCAGCCGTTACTTCCCCTGGGCCCTGGGCATCAAGCGTGAGCGAGCCAGGGCGATCGGCGATGGCCTGCAGCCGGATTTCCTTTGCGTTGAGCAGGAACTCGGTCACGTCTTCCTGCATGCCGGGAATCGTCGAGAATTCGTGCTGCACCTGCTCGACGCGCACCGAGTAAATGGCGGCACCTTCGAGCGAAGACAACAGCGTCCGCCGCAGTGCGTTTCCGAGAGTGATGCCGTAGCCCGGGTGGAGCGGTTCGGCAACGAAACGTCCGTAAACTTCGGATTCGTCCTCTGTTTCGAGCTGCGGGGTGACGTCAGGAATGACGTCTCCAAGGAGCTCAGTAGTTTCCAACATTCTCGCAAAGCCTCTCTGGTGAGGGCGCCCGCATGGCAGGCGCCGCTGAACGCGGTATTAGCGCGAGTAGTACTCGATGATGACGTTCTCGTTGAACAGGTGTGTTTCGCCGTGGGAGATGTCGGGCATCGCCGAAACACGACCCTTCATTTGCCCCGCGTCGAGGGCGAGCCACGATGGCGGGTTCTTGGAACGAATGGCTTCCTGCATGTACTTGTAGTACTCGCTGCGCAGGCCACGGGCGGTGAAGCCGATCTCGTCGCCAATCGCCATCTGCGCCGAAGGGATATCGAGCTTCTTGCCGTTCACGGAGATGAGACCGTGGCGGACTGCCTGGCGAGCCTGTGAACGCGATTCCGCGAGGCCCAGGCGGTAGACGACATTGTCCAGCCGGCATTCCAGCAGGCGAACGAGGTTCTCGCCGGAAACGCCGGGGAGCCGGATGGCTTCCTTGTAGTAGCGCACGAACTGGCGCTCCAACACGCCATAGCTCACGCGGGCACGCTGCTTTTCGCGAAGCTGGAGGCCGCGGTCGCTTACCTTGCGGCGGCGGGCCGGGCGTGGGCCGGGCGGGTTCGGTCGGCGTTCGAAACTGCACTTGGGGCTGAAACAGCGGTCGCCCTTCAGGAAGAGCTTTTCGCCGTGACGCCGGCAAAGGCGGCAAACTGGGCCTGTGTATCGTGCCATAGGTGTGGGACTCGCTTAGACGCGGCGCCGCTTGGGAGCGCGGCAACCGTTGTGTGGAATGGGGGTGACGTCACGGATGACCGTGACTGTGAGACCGGCAGCGGCGAGCGAACGGATCGCGGCCTCTCGGCCACTCCCCGCACCCTTCACGAAGACTTCGACGAACTGCATGCCATTGTCCATCGCCTTGCGGGCGGCGTTCTCACCGGCAAGCTGAGCAGCGAAGGGCGTGCTCTTTCGGGAGCCCTTGAAGCCACTGCCACCGGCGCTGGCCTGCGACACAACGTTTCCGTTGGGGTCGGTCAACGTCACCAGGGTGTTGTTGAAAGTGCTTTTGATAAAGGCCTTGCCGCGCGGGATCGATTTTCGTTCCCGCCGCTTGCCTTTGCGTGCTGCTGCACGCGCTCCCTGCTTCTTCGCGTCTGCCATGTTTGTTACCTAACTCTACTTCTTCCCGGCGCGCTTCTTGCCGGCAACGGTCTTGCGGGTGCCACGGCGCTGCCGTGCATTGGTGCGGGTGTTTTGCCCGCGGCTTGGCAGGTTGCGGCGGTGCCGCTGTCCGCGATAGCAGTTGATCTCGATGAGCCGCGCGATGTTCTGCCGTACTTCGCGGCGGAGATCGCCTTCGACGATCATGCCTTTGTCGATGTACTCGCGAAGCTTCAGCAGCTCGTCGTCCGTGAGTTCGCGCGCCTTCGTATCCGGGTTGATGCCAGTCGCCGCGAGGATCTCCCGCGAGCGCGTGGTACCAACACCAAAGATGTAGGTGAGTGCGACTTCGATGCGCTTGTCGTTGGGTAGGTCTACCCCTGAGATACGTGCCATGGTTTAGCCCTGCCGCTGCTTGTGCTTGGGATTCTGACAAATAACCATCACGCGACCGTGCCGGCGGATGACCTTGCACTTGTCGCAACGTGGTTTGACGGAAGCTCGCACTTTCATTGTATTCCTGCCTTACGGGACCGAGACCGGGCGCCTACTTGAAGCGGTAGGTGATTCGCCCGCGGGTGAGATCGTACGGTGATAGCTCAACGAGGACGCGGTCGCCTGGGAGAATCTTGATGAAGTTCAAGCGGATTTTGCCACTCACGTGTGCGAGCACCTCATGGCCGTTTGCGAGTTCGACTTTGAACATGGCATTCGGCAGCGGCTTCGTTACCACTCCCTCGACTTCGATTGCGTCCTTCTTCGCCATACACCCTTCTTTCTGGTTCTTGTTGCGGTCCTAGGGGAGCGTGAGGACTTCAACCTCACCGCCCTCCCGAATAGCAATTGTGTGCTCGAAATGACAGCATAGGCTACCGTCTTTCGTTTTTACCGTCCACTTGTCGTCCGCTTCGTAAACGTCGGCACCGCCTGCGTTTACCATCGGCTCCAGCGCGATCACCATTCCTGGACGAATGCGCGGGCCCTTGATGGGCATGCGATGGTTCGGAACGTGCGGCTCTTCATGCATCGTGCGGCCCACTCCGTGCCCGCCATAGCCGCGAACGATGGAGAAGCCGCTCGGAAGGATGGCATCCTCAATGGCTGCGCAAATGTCGTTCAGGTTGCGCGCTTTGCCAGCTGCCTTGATGCCAGCCCAGAGCGAGTCTTCCGTCACGGTCAGCAGCTTCTTCACCACGTCGGAGGTTTCACCCACGCCATAGCTGAAGGCGGCATCGCCAACATAGCCGTTGTAGGTGGCGCCAAGATCGATGGTGATGATGTCGCCTTCCTTCAGTGTGCGGTCCCGGGGGATTCCGTGCACGAGTTCGTCGTTAATGCTGATGCAGACGTTCGACGGATAGGGTGGATACTTCGGCGCGGGACTGTAGTCCCGGAACGTCTCGGTGGCCCCTACCCTGGCGAATTCGTCCGCAACCAGCTTCTCAATTTCGAGGATGTTGAGCCCAGGCCGGATCAGTTCGGCGATAAGTGCATGCGTCCGCCCGACCAACTGGCCAGCCTCACGCAACAACTTGATCTCCCTGTCCGACTTGTACTTGATCCCCATGGAAGCTACTTGAGCGCCTCCAACAGCGACGCGGTTACGTCGTCGATGGACTTTTCGCCATCGATTTCGCGCAGCGACCCGGCCGAACGGTAGTGTTCGATCAGATCGGCAGCGGGCTTTTGCTTTTCGAGCCGGGTCCGCACAACTTCCGGCCGGTCGTCGTCACGCTGATACAGTTCACCGCTACAGGCATCGCACTTGCCAGCTTCCGCGGGCGGGTCGAAGCGCTCGTGGAAGAGCCGGCCGCAGTCGCGGCAGATCCATCGGCCCCCCAGGCGCCCAACGAGCTCTTCGTCGGGAACGCTGATGAGGAGCGCGCGTTCGATCTTGCCACCGGTGCTGGCGAGGGCTTCGTCAAGGGCGGTCGCCTGCACAACGTTCCGCGGAAAGCCGTCGAACATCGCACCTTCGGCTGCGTCGGGGCGGGTGATCCGCTCCTTCAGCATCGAAATGGTCACCTCGTCCGGCACCAGGTCTCCCTTGTCCATATAGGACTTGGCGAGGGTGCCGAGTTCGGTTCCATTGCGGACGTGTTCGCGGAACATTTCGCCGGTGGATACGTGAAGCAGCCCGGTCTCTTTCGCGATCCGCTCTGCCTGGGTGCCTTTGCCGGCTCCTGGTGGGCCCAAAAGTACGATGTACACGATTAACGAATAAACCCTTCGTAGTTGCGCATGAGCAGCTGTGCCTCCAACTGCTTCATTGTGTCCAGCACGACGGCGACCACGATCAGGAAACCAGTGGACGAAATCGTGAGGGCGCGGACGTCGGTCAGCAGGCCGATGAAGTACGGCACCACCGCCACGAACCCGAGGAAGAAGGCGCCACCCCAGGTGATGCGCGTCACAACACGCATCAGGTAGGCCTCGGTTGGGGGCCCCGGTCTAATGCCGGGAATGAACGCACCCTGCCGCTGCAGGTTCTTGGCCATTTGCTGCTGCTGGTACTGCACCATCGTGTAGAAGAACGTGAAGGCGAT
>CAZDZP010000010.1:0-17303 GCA_964509855.1 uncultured Anaerolineaceae bacterium
CCGCTGATCCGCCGGGGGCGGCCGCCAGTTTGCGGCGCACGCCATCGGCCTTGCTCGCCGGCTCCACCGGCTCGCGATCGAAGTGCAGCCCGGAGCCTTTGTGGGCGTGGTAGACCCCGGCCCGCAGCTTGCCGCTGGCAGAGACCCAGTTGGCGCCGCAAACGGGCACCCCCCGGTAGAGGACGCCAATGGCGGCCGCGAAGAGGGGGAAGCTGTTGATGAAGTTGGTGGTGCCGTCCACGGGGTCCACGGCCCAGACGTAGTCGGCGTCCGCGCTCGGGTGTTCGTCCAGTTCTTCGCCGACAATGGCGTGGCCGGGGAAGTGCGCCGCGACCTGTTCCCGGATCGTCGCTTCAACGGCGCGGTCGATTTCGCTGACCGGGTCCGTGGGAGCCGCTTCGCCGCTGCCGTTCGTCTTGTACTCGACCTGGAAACCGCTGCCGAGCGCCTGCTGAATGGTGTCGCCGGCGGCCCTGGCGAGCTTCACGGCTACCGCTTCGATGGCGGCGAGCTCGGCATCGGGCGGCAGTTGGAACTCGAGCGGGGGGTTGTCCACGAAGCCTATTGTGGACGTGACCAGCGGTTGATGTCCTCTTCGCGCGTCTCTTCCTCGGCGTCCTCGGCCTTTTCCGGCTCCGGTTCGTGCTCCTCGTCCTTCCCGTTGAGGTCCGGCATGGGGGCGAAGACACGGGTGTCGGACCCCAGCAAGCTGGAGAACGAGCTGGTTGGCACCGATGTCTCGGAGTCTTCGGCGCGTGCCGCGAAGGGGCTACGTTCGAGCGATTGCACGCGCTGCCACACCTGCTGCTGGTCGCGATCGAGGAGCTTCCCATCGGCAAGCTCTTCGATGCGGTCCGCCTGTTCCATCACGAGGCGGTCGTGGGTGCAGGTGAGGATCGTGATGCCTTCGTTCTTGGCGAGA
The DNA here is from genome assembly GCA_964509855.1 of uncultured Anaerolineaceae bacterium. Lineage (GTDB taxonomy): Bacteria > Chloroflexota > Dehalococcoidia > Tepidiformales > Tepidiformaceae > CAZDZP01. The sequence goes on from CAZDZP010000010.1 coordinate 923, forward strand.
CCGCGCAACAGGCCGAAGACTGCCACAGCGGTGGCGGAGTCCAGTTCGCCGGTTGGTTCGTCGGCGAGCATGAGACGTGGGGAAGTTGCGAGCGCTCGGGCGATGGCGACGCGTTGCTGTTCGCCACCCGAAAGCTCGTAGGGCCGGTGTTCGCGGCGGCGGCCGAGGCCGACCATATCGAGCACCTGGCTGGCACGCTTCGAACGGTCGCGCGCGCCGTACCCGGCGATTCGCAGCGGAAGCTCCACGTTTTCCTGCGCCGAAAGCAGCGGCAGGAGGCCGAAGGACTGGAAGATGACGCTTACGGTCTTGCGGCGAAGTTCGTTCAGGTCATGGTCGTTCAACTTGTCCACGCGCTGGCCGTCGATGAGCACTTCGCCCTCGGTTGGGCGGTCCAGCCCGGCGACCAGGTTCATGAGCGTGGTCTTACCCGAACCCGAGCGCCCGACGAGCGCCAGGAACTCGCCCGGCTGTACGTGGATGGATACGTCGCGGACAGCCCAGACATCTTCGGCGCCCAGGTGGAACATTCGGGAAACGTTGCGGACTTCAACCTCGGCACCGGGCATTAGCGAGCACCCCTGTGCAGGTCTTCTTCCACTGGCAGCACTTCCACCGCGCCTTCCATGGCCTGCAATCGTGCGCGGCCGCGGATGTTCATACGTTCGAGCATCTCGATCGGTATTTGCAGTCGGCCGGCGTTGTCGATGAGCACGTATTCGTCGTGATACACCTTCGGGGCGCCCGATTCGAACTCCACCCGGCGGTGGATCTCCGTGCTCGTGCGACCGTCGCGGATGGCGACCACGCGGTCCACGCGGGCCGCAATCTCCGGGTCGTGGGTGACGATGACGATTGTCACGCCGAATTCGCGGTTCAGTTCGCGAAAGATCTCGTACACCAGGTCGGCGCCGAAGGAGTCAAGCTCGCCGGTTGGTTCGTCGGCAAGCAGCAGGGGCGGGTTGTTCGCGAGGGCCACGGCGATAGACACGCGCTGCTGTTCACCACCGGAAAGCTGGTTGGGGTGGTGGTGGAGCCGGTGCTCCAGCCGCACTGCCTGTAGCAGATCCATGGCCCGCTTGCGCGCGTCCCCGGGGGAAACACCGTCGAGCACCATCGGCACCTCAACGTTCTGCAGAATGTCCAGGTAGGGGATAAGGTTGCGGCCGGTCTGCTGCCAGACGAAGCCAACTTCGCGGCGGCGGTATTCCACCATGTCCTTGTTGCTCATGGTCAGCAGGTCGCGCCCGCCGACGAAGGCCCGCCCGGCGCTGGGGCTATCCAGCCCGGCGAGGATGTTCAGCAGCGTGCTCTTGCCAGAGCCGGATGCGCCGACGATGGACATCAACTCGCTGCGCTTCACCTTCAGGTCGAGACCGCGCAATGCGACCACTTCCAGGTTCGCGATCTTGTAGATCTTGAACAGGTCTTCGCAGTTGATGTAGAGGTTGCCTTGTTGCTCCATGTGCCCTTCCTACAATTCGCCCATGCGAAGGGCTTTGTGAACAGCCAGCCGCGAATAGAGCGTCGCCAACGCCACCACCGTTGCCACGAAAACGACCGAAAGCAAACCATACACGGTGACGACTGCCTGCCAGCTGATGCTTGAAACGAGCGGCGGCAGGATCTCCTGTCCCGTTTCGGTTACTCCAAGATAACCAATCATCAGTCTACCCAGCGGCAAGCCGAGAAACGTGCCCACGGCCACACCAGCGGCGATGACGAAAACCTGTTCGAAGCTCACCAGCCCGAGGATTTGCCGGCCGGTGAATCCCATCGTTCGCAGGATGGCGAATTCCAGCTGGCGCGTCTGGGCGCTCAGGTAGCTGTAGACCACGAATCCGAGGGCCGTGAGCAGCAGCACCGCGCTGAACGAGATGAAGAGAATGCCTTCCCAGCTGGCGGCGACCAGCGGGTCGGCGGAGGCTTCCGCGTAGATCTCTTCCTCCACCGAGAACGAACCGCTGAGCCCCTGGGCGTCGAGGTAGTCCCCGGTCAACCGCTCCGCCTCAACCGGGGTCATCCATGCCTCTGTTGGGTACACGGGCTCCGAGTAAAAGGGTACGCGGCTGGCAACATCGCGCATTGCCGCCAGGTCCGCGACCAGCAGGTGGCGCCCCGGGCGAGGTTCCCAGGTGGGGAAGTAGGTGAAGTCGTCCACGATGTGCAGCCGCACGTACTGCCGGTTGAGGAAGACGGTCGCTTCCTCTCCCACCGAAAGCCCGGTCGCTTCCAGGAAGCTCCGGCTCGCGGCCACCGGCAGCAGCTCATGCTCGCTGATCACCCGGAAGCCAAAGACCGCTGCGCCGCCCGGTTCGAACACGAATTGCTGCGACGCCGTGAACTCGCCGTCGCCGCCGGGACGTTGCCCTTCGACCCTCGCCAGGGTGCCGGGCTTGTTGAGTTGCGACGTTCCCGTGATTTCCACGTAGGAGCCGAGTTCTTCGAAGTCCTCCACCACCAGCGCACCGGCCATGGGCTGCTCTGCTTCCGGGTTCGGCGGCGTGGATGATGCCATCAGGTCGTCCAGCACCAGCGCCATGCCGACCGGGACCGTCGGGATACCCGCGAGCCGCACGAAAATCGCGTCGACCGTGATGTCCGCGGACTTGTTGGGCGTCAAGCCTTCACGCGGCGGAAAAGGGCGGTCGAGGTCTGTCACGAAGAACTGCCACCCCTCGGCGTCCCGGTCGGTGATGGGCACCATGCGGTATTCCCAGAACGTGCCGTCTACGTCGAGCAGTCGAATCCCGAGTTGGCCAATATTGCCCGGGTAGCCGGGCCGGCCCCACACGCCCAGCCACTGGTTGCCTGGGGGAATCACCGCTCCGGTGTACGTCTCGGTATCTTCGGGCAGGGAAAGGTTGTCCAGCAGGCCGTTCAGCGATTGGCCCGCGAAGTCGTTGCGCCAGTAGGCCACTTCCGGCAGCCGGTCCGGCTCAACTCCAAGGGTGTCGAAATTTTCGTAGCTGAAGAGACTCTTCTGGTAGGAACCGGAAATGCGTGCCACGGCGCTCACCGTTTCCGCGCCCATGATCCCCTGGGTGCGCTCCACGAACTGTTCGGCGTCCAGTCCAGCGCGCGAACTCATGTTGGCGAGGCGAACGGGTGCGCCGGCTTCATAGGCCGCGCGGTCTTCGTAGCTGCGTTCCAGCGTGGCGCGGAAGCTCGCCGCGAACATTCCCACCGCGGTGGCCAACAGCAACAGCAGGATGAGCCGGCTGTAGTGCGTTGGCGTTCGCACCATGTGCCAGAGGCCGAGCGGAATCGTTGCGCCCTTGAGTCCCCGCCCCAGCCATGATGCCACCCCGAGCACGAGCGGGAAGACCCGGAGGAAGACCAGCGCGACCATCAGCATGAAGAGCGTGGGCGCGGCAAGCAGCAGCGGGTCTGCCGAAAGGCCCCCGAATAGCCGTTCGGTGACGGCTGACCCGCGCGACTGCAGCTGGTAGAACGCATATCCGGCGACACCAACCACGGCGAGGTCCAGGTAGTAGCGCAGAAAGACTGGCTGTTGCGGTGGGCGCGCCAGGTTCTGCTTGTAGTGGATCATGCTCTTCTTGGTGGCCTGGTAGGCGGGGATGAGCAGCGCCGCAAGGGACATACCCGCACCCAGCGCGGCGAAGTAGAACGCGAGCGGCGAAATCGTGACCTCGAGCATGCCGCCGCCGCTCAGATCGTTGAAAGCAGGTGTGTAGCCGAGAAGCCCGATTATTGCGGCGGCGAGGAATGGCCCGGCGAAGAGGCCAACGGTGCAGAGGATTCCGCCTTCAATCGCGTACACACCGAGCACCTGCCGGGGGCTGGCGCCGCGGCTGCGCAGCAAGGCGATTTCGCCCTGCTGCCGGTCCACAAGCATCCCGGAAACCATCACGAGGTAGTAGGCGACGATGCCGGCGATCTGCAGCATGAGCGCAAAAAGCGGCAGCCGCGTGAAGAACAGCTTGTCGCGGTAGTCGGCGATGGTGGGGGCGAGCGTGGAATCGACCGTGGAGCGGCCGACCGTGTCGCGGATGCGGAGGCTCAGCCCGAGTGCCCGGTTCTGCACGTCTTCGGCGTTCTGGCTGTTGATGGCGCCCCGGTCCACGATTGCGTAGGTCTCTACGGCGCCGTTCATGTTCGGCAGGTAGCCGATTAACGAATTCAGGAGCGTGTCTTCGTCGGCCCAAAAGGGATAGGTGGGCCAACTGGTGGTGTTCACCACGAATCGGCCGGTGAGGTCGTACCACTCCCGGTCGTTGGGGTTGCGCGGTTCCACCAGGCCAACGATTTCGATGCGCACCGGGTGCGGTTCGCGGAGCCAAAAGGGGTGCAGGTCCAACAGGTCGCCAACCTGCAGGCCGTGCTGTTCAGCCGCCTCCACGCCCAGCCACACGGGTACGAACGGGATCCCGTCCTCAACGCGTGGCGGGGCGAGTTCGCCACCTTCCACCACGTCAACCCGGTCGCGGAGGCCATCGATGAACAGGAAGTTGGCCCGTGGGCGTAACTGGTCGTCGTCGTCCACCTGTGCTCCCACGGCCGTGGGGAAGAAGGTGTCCGACTTTCCGTAGTGGATGAGTTCGCCGGTGACGTCGCCCAATTGCTCCCGCATCAGCCGGTCGGTGTTGCGTTTGCGTTCGTTGTAGAGCTCGGGCGCGAAACTCTGGCTGGAGCTGAAGACGCGCACGTCGAGGGCCTGGTCGCTCTGCTGGCGCAGAGCATAGCTCAGCCCAAGGTCGCGTATGGCATCGGAATAGATGACGACGCTGGCCAGCATGGCAGTGGCCACGAGGATGCCCACGAACACCGTCGTGAGCAGTTTCCAGTGGCCAAGTGCGCGGTGAAATACCAGCCTGAGTACGGCGAGCCCGTTGCCCAAACTTCCCCCCTGCGCGGGGAGCCTACCAATGCCGCGCCCCCACCGCAAAGTAGCGCGCTGGAAGTAAAGCCGCGTGCCAAGCTCGCGCCGGGGCTGTAGCATCGCCACCCGACGATATGGGCAGCTTCATCGCAGTCTGGCGGCTCGTGCTCCAGAGGGCGGCGGCGAACTGGAAAATGCTTGGCGTGTTGGCGCTGGGCATGCTGGTGGCCGCCACCCTGCTTTCCAGTGCGCCGATTTACGCGCGGACCATGAACGACCTTGGGCTGACCTACACCATCCGCGAGCGGTTGCCCGCAGGGCCCGGTTCGCAGGTGCTGGTTCGCGACGTGCCCATTGATCAGGGCGGAGATTCCCTGCGGGAGTCCATCAGCCGCCGGGCCGAGGAGCGCCTTGGCTGGTTTACCGAGTCCACCGCCGTCGTCCAGCAGACCATGATGATCCGCGTGGAATCGCCCGGCGAGACGACGCTCGCCCAGGGGGCCTCGGCGTTGTTCCAGTCCATGGAGCGCTACGACGAGCACGTCATCGTCGCCGATGGCCGTCTGCCAGCGATGCCCGGCGCCGATGGGCCAATCGAAGTCGCCATGTCCGCCGATGCGGCAGCGAACGCGGGAGTCGTTCTCGGCGACCAGTTCCTGCTTGCCGAGATGGTCGACGACTGCGAGCAATTCGTCATCGATGGCGACATGCCCTCGCTCAGCCTTTGCCCCGAAGGGACACCGAGCTACGAAGCGCGCTTCGACATACCCGTCGTGCTTGTAGGGATCATCGAACCCGCTGCCATCGACGACCAATTCTGGATTGCCGGCGTGGGCAACTACTTCTACGTTCGCCGTGACGTACCGGGCGCGGGCTCGATCGTGCCGCTGTGGGTTCCGCATGGCGCAATAGGTGGTCCGCTGGCCCAGCGTCTCCCTGCGTACACCGCGGACACCCGCTGGAACATCTACGCCGACGCCGAGGTACTGAACCGGGCCAACTTCAACAGGGCGCGCGATGACCTCGCCGCCTTCCGGTTGGACCTCGAAGCTGTTGGCGGCATCACTGCCAGCCCCCTCGCGAACGTGCTGGCCTCGTTCGATCGCGACCAGGGCTACCAGCAAACGCCGCTGACGGTGTTGTTGTTGCAGGTGGCGGGCATCGCGCTTTTCTACGTGGCGTTGGTTTCGGCCATCATCCTGGAACGGCAAAGCGCCGAGATTTCGCTGCTGCGAAGCCGCGGCGCGACGCTGCGCCAGGTGCTCACGCTCACCACGCTCGAAGGGCTCCTCGTCGGTGTGCCGGTGCTGCTTCTCGCGCCGTTGTTAGCGGCGGCCGCGACCGCTGCGACCGGTCTTCTGCCCGTCTTCAGGCCGGTGTCGGGCGGCGACTTGCTTCCCGCAACGCTGGTGCCAATGGCCTTCGGAATGGCAGCGATCGGCGTGGCTCTTTCGCTGGCGGCGTTGCTGCTCCCGGCCATCGTTGTCGGAAAGCGCACGTCGGTCTCACAGCGCCGCGCCGAATCCCGGCCCCAGCGTTCGGTGCTGCAGCGCTACTACCTGGACCTTGTGTTCGTTGGCTTCGCCGCGCTGTTGCTCTGGGAGTTGGACGAGCGCGGGTCGGCGTTCCAACCCTCCCCCACGGGCGGCGTCACGTCGGACCCTGTGCTCCTGGCTTCGCCCGCGCTGATCATCGCGGCGGCGGCCGTGCTGGTGCTGCGCTTCTACCCGCCGGTGCTGAGCGTGCTGGGAAGGCTCATCGTCCCAACAGCGGGAGCGAGCCTCGCCACGGCCACGTGGCAGGTGGTCCGCAGCCCGGGCCAATACACCCGCCTGGCGTTGTTGCTGATGATGGCGGTGGCCGTTGGCACCTTCGCCGCGAGCTACAGCAGCACGGCGCAACGGTCGTACCGCGACCGGGCCGACTTCGAATCCGGTGTGGACCTGCGCGCCCTGAACGCACGGGCCTTCGCCGGAGTGCGTGACCCCGCCGAAGCGGAAGGCGATTTCGCTGGCCTACCCGGGGGCCCGGGGGCGTCGCTGGTGGTGCGGACCGATGTGACGCTGCCTTCCGCAGGGCCTTCCGGGCGCCCGGTGCAAGCGCTCGGCGTCGACCCAGTTGCCGTCGCACCAATGCTTTACAGCCGCGAAGACTTCGCCGACGAAAGCATCGAATCGCTCCTCTTCCGCATCCAAACGGCGCCCGTGTACCGGGGGTTTGAGATACCGGCAGAGGCACGCGAGCTTTCCGTTTGGGTGAACACGGAAGAGACGCGGGACGACGTGACGCTCTGGGCGCGCGTCCGCGATCACCGTGGGCGCCCGGCGCTCCTGGACTTCGGCAAGCTGGACCAAACCGGCTGGATAGAGATGCGGACGGACCTCTTTTCCACGACAGGGGCCACCCTCGAGCAACCCACGTTTTTCCTTGGGTTCGTGATGACCGAGCCGCCGAACCGCTTCAACAGCCTCCGCGTGCCGCTGTACATCGATGACCTCTCGGCCGTAACCGAATCAGGCGAAAACATCGTCATTGAAGACTTCGAATCCGGCCGTGATTGGCTAACGCTCCCTGAAGCCGGCGACCAGCAAGACAGGGTCACCATCGAAGGGGAGCAGGTTCAGTCGGGGAACTTCGCCGCCAAGTTCGAATTCCGGCTCGGCGTGCAGGATGGACGCCGTTCGATGTTCCCGGCGGACCCTTCGGTACCGCTCGTAGCCCTGGCCAGCACCGGGCTGCTGAACTCGCTGGGCCGCGCCGTTGGCGATGAGTTGCTTCTGCGTTCCGGCGAAGTGCTGGTACGCGTGCGCATCGTCGGCGAATACGACCTCTTCCCCACGCTCAGTGCGCGCGCCGGGCCCTCCATAATCTTCAACCGGGACCAGCTCCTGAGTTGGGTGAACGCCTTCACGGTCTCGCAGGGCTCCCAGGTGCGCGTCAACGAAGCCTGGTTCGACGTCCGCGAGGGCCAGTCCACGCAGGAGTTGGTGAACGTCCTGTCGCAGCCGCCATTTGGCATGCGTCTCTTCTCCAACCGTGCGCAGGAGCTGGAGCGAATCGACACGAACCCGCTCATCGCGGCCGGCGGCAGCGGCATTCTTCAGCTGTCATTCGCCGCGGTCCTCACCCTTGTCGGAGCCGCGTTGTTGTTGTCGCTCTGGACAACCGTGCAACGCCGCCGCGTCGAGTTCGCCGTGCTGCGGGCGATGGGCTTGAGCCGGCGCCAGATACTCGCGCAGCTTTCGATGGAGTACTCCGTCGTGGCTGCGCTCGGGATCGTGGTCGGTGTGTACCTCGGGGTGCTCGTGGGACGGAGGATGCTCTCCTTCCTCGATGTCACCGCCACCGGCGAGCAGGTCGAGCCCGGCTTCATTCTGCAGACCGACTGGGGATTCGTTGCTCTCGGGGCGGCGGCCGTTCTCGTGACATTCGCGTTTTCGTTGCTGTTGGCCGTGCGTGCACTTGGCCGAACATCGGATGCGCAAGCATTGCGAACGGAATAGCAGCAGGGCTGCAAAGGGAAAGGAGGACACCATGCAGAAAGTCCGTGTTGGAGACATCGACATCGTGGCGCTGGTCGACACGATCCAGGCCTACCCGGCGACCGCCGTGTACCCGGAGGCGGGTGACGCGCTGGAGAATTACAAGCACTACCTGGAAGCGGACGGCACGCTCTCGCTGAACTTCGCCAGCTTCCTCTTCGAAGACGGTGGTATGACCGTGCTGGTGGACACGGGTTGGGGCCCGGCCTACAACGGTGAGTTGCTGGAAGAACTGTCGAAGGCGGGCGTCGCGCCGGGCGATGTCGACATCGTCCTGTTTACCCACCTGCACGGTGACCACACCGGCTGGAACCTTGATGCGGCCACGGGCAAACCGCGATTTGCGAACGCGCGCTACCTCGTCCCCGGCGCCGACTGGGCGCACTACAGCAAGGATGGCAACCCGGAGTCGTCTTTCGAAAAGGATGTTCGCCCGCTGCTGAACGCTGGCGTTATCGACCTCTTCGACGGCGAAAAGCCGCTGACCCCGGCGGCGATAGCCTTACCGACGCCCGGGCATACGCCGGGGCACACCAGCGTCGCCATCACGAGCGGGGGCCAGCATGCGTTCATCCTTGGCGATGTGGTGTTGAGCGAAATCGACGCCGAGAATCCATCGTGGCCGAACAGCTTCGATTGGGACAATGAGACCGCCCGGGCTACCCGGGAGCGCACAATGGCGCGCCTGATCGAAAACCAGGCGATGGTGGGAGCCAGCCACCTGCGCGTGCCGGGCTTCGGGCGATTCGTACGCCGTGGCGACGGGACAGGGTGGGAGCAGGAGGCGATTCTCCCGGCATGACCGACTCGCCCGTCCTCCCGGAATTCAGCCCGTCTTCGCCTCCTGGCAAGCGGCAGTACATCGCGCCGGCCGTGTTCGCGGTTGTGATCGTGCTTGTTCTGGCGGCGGTCGTATTGCTGGCGCAGCGTTCCGGCGGGACAGGCGCTCCGCCCCTGCCGGGGCCTTTCGTGATACCGGAAGTGTCGCGGCCGATGGTGATCTACTCCGTGCAGCAGGCTTCGGGCGGGAACATCGTTTTCGGTTCAGGTGAGGGCCAACCGGTACGTGATGTCTCCATCTCCGAAGGCACGCGGATTGACCTGCTCGTCGACGCGCCTTTCGAGAGCATCCAGGTTGGCGATTGGGTGACGCTGATTGGCGTCCCCAACAACGTTCGGACTTTCGCGCTGCGTGGCATCGTCGTCATTCCCGAACCCGGTACTGAACGGGTGAACGGCTTCGCGCTGACGCCCGGCGGATTCCTTGGCTTCGAAGTTTCGCGCGACACCGCGGAGCGGCCCGCCGTCGGCGGCATCGTAACGGCCGTGGGGGCGAACACGCTGACCCTCGCAGCGCCCGAAGGCCGGACCGACTTCACCGTCAACGCCGACCCGGAGAACCCTCCAGCGGTGCAGCGCGTCGAAGCAGGCGCGCTTTCCGACCTGGTTGCCGGGGCATCGGTTGCGTTCCCGGCGCAAGATGGCCGGCCGTCGCCGGGTTTCCAAGCCGTACTCGTGTCGTCGCGCTGACCTACGTCACCACGTTTTGCGGCCGCCCTTCGAGGAAGGCGACCACGTTTTCGATTGCGTCGATGTTGAGTCCTTCGAAGCCTTCTGGCGTTGCGTCGGCGATGTGCGGTGTAAGGACGACGTTCTCAAACGTGAGTATGGGGTGGCCCGGCGGGAGCGGCTCCTCTTCGAACACGTCGAGGCCCGCGCCGTAGAGGGTGCCGTCCTGCAGCGCGGCCAACAGCGCGTTGGTGTCCACCACCGGTCCACGGCTACCGTTCACGAAGATGGCGCCGCGCTTCATCATCGCGAACTGCTCGGCGCCGATGAGGTGGCGGGTTCGTTCGCTCAGCCCAACGTGCAGGCTGACGACGTCCGATTCGCGCAGCACTTCGTCGAAGCTCGCGTAGCGGATGCCCTTCTCCTTGGCCCAGGCCTGGTCCGGTGTGAAGGTCCATGCGACCACGTTCATGCCGATAGCGCGGCAGAGCTCGGCCATGGTGCGGCCGCTGTTACCGGTGCCGACGATGCCTGCGGTCTTACCGCGCAGCGTCACCAGTTCCTTGCCTCCCCAGCCACCGGCCTTGAGCGAAATCGTGTACTCCGCGAGGCGTTTCGCCACCGCCAGCATCAGCGCGAACTCGTGTTCCGCCACGATTGGCGCGGTCTTGCCGCCCTGGTTGCACACGGTGATGCCGAGTTCGCGCGCGGCGTCAAGGTCCACGCAGTCCGTACCGACGGAGCACAGAGAGATGAGTCGAAGGCCGGGGAGCTGTTCCAGCACTTCCCGCGGCCATTTCACCGAGCCGTGGGAGTTGATGAGCACCGCGGCGCCACGGGCCCGTTCCACCTGTTCGGCCTGGGTGCGGGGCCTGTCGTTGTAGACCTTCACGTCGCCGAGGGGCTCAAGGAGAGCGAGGTGAGGCGACCCCTGGACCTGTGCGGGCGAATCGGCGGGGACAACAATGCGAATGCGTTCTGACATGCTCGCAGCATTGGCCAACAAGGTTTGCCGGGCAAGCTGCACCACTGGGTTCTTCGCCCTGTCCTCACCATTCGCGCGCGATGCAATAAGCGCATTGCGGGCGTAAGCTCGATCAATGAGTTCGTGGGCTGGCCGTACATTTTCGTCGCTTTCCCAACGGCACTTTCGGACGCTGTGGTTCGGCAACCTCTTTTCGATGGTTGCCTTTTTCATGTCCACGCTGGTGCAGGCGGTCGTCGCCTATGACCTGACCGGTGAGAACTCGGCCGTGGGTTTCGTCGTCTTCGGCCAGGGGCTTGCGCAACTGATTCTTGGGCCCCTCGGCGGTGCGCTCGCCGACCGGGTGAACAAGAAGGTTCTCATCATGGGCTGCCAGGCAGCGGTCACGGTGAGCTTCGCCGTGCTGGCCGTACTCGTGGCCACCGACACGATTTCGATCGCGGCACTCGTCGCCGGGTCATTCGTCAATGGCGTTGCCTTTTCGTTCATGGGGCCAGCGCGGCAGGCCTACGTGCTGGACCTTGTTTCCGAACAGCAGCGTGGCAACGCGGTCGCGCTCAACCAGGTGTCGCTGAACGCCTCGCGCGTTGTTGGCCCCGGTATTGCCAGCGTGATGGTGGCCATCGCCGTGATTGGCCCCACGGGCGCGTACATTTCGATGACGGCGCTGTATGGCATCGCGATGTTCACCACCTTCCTTGTGCCCGGGTCCCCGGTGCGTGAAGGCGCGAAGTCCAAGAGCGTGCTCGGCGACCTGATGGAAGGCTTCGGGTACGTGCGCGACAGCAAGCGGCTGCGGACGCTCATGTTGCTCTTCGTATTGGTGATGATGACGGGCTTCCCCTACGTCACGCTCATCAACGGCTACGTGAAGAACGAGCTGGGAATGGGCAACGCGACAGTGGGTTTGCTGATGACGGTGACGGCGCTCGGCGCGCTGCTTGCGGCGCTCCTGGTCGCATCGCTGGCTGATTCGCCGCGCGCGCTGTTCATCTACGCCAGTTCGGCGGTGGTGTTCGGCCTTTCGCTCATCATGACTGCCGTTTCACCGAACGTGGGCGTCGCGGTCGCGGCAATGGCTCTGCTGGGCCTCGGGAGTGGCGCCTTCCAAACGCTCAACGGCGCCGTCATCATCCGCGAATGCAACCCGCGCTTTTTTGGGCGCGTGATGTCGCTGACCTTCCTCGCCTTTGCCGGGTTCGGTCTTGTCGGGCTGCCCATCGGCTTCATCGCCGACGCTATTGGGGAACGGACGACGCTCGCCGGCATGGGCGTGGTCGTGATGGCAATCACGGTCTCGCTGACGTCCGTCCTGCTTCGCATCCCCCCGGCCGAACTACCGCGCGCGGTCCCGCCGGGTGCAGAGGCGAACCCCGAGCCCAGCCCTTCGGCTGGTGGCGGTGGCGGCGGCGCCCGCTAGCGGTACGCCTCATTTGCCCGGGTTTGCCCATCGCGGCCACAATGCCCCCGTGACGAACATCGACCCGCTGGCCGCCGCCCTCCGAACCGTTGTCGGCGACGACCACGTCCTCCTCGACCGTGACTTGCTGGCTTCCTACGAAACCGACTGGACGCGGCGCTTCCACGGTCGCGCCCGCCTCGTCGTGCGGCCCGCGAACACGGACGAGGTGGCCCTGGTGCTCCGTGTCTGCTTCGAGTCCGGTACCCTCGTTGTCCCGCAAGGGGGCAACACCGGCCTTGTTGGGGGCAGCATCCCTCACAACGGCGAAGTCGTGCTGAGCCTGCTGCGGCTGAACGACCTCGAACCCGTGGACGCGCAATCGGCCCAGGTGACGGTAGGAGCGGGCGTCACGATCGCCGCGCTGCACGATCACGCGGAGGCGGCCGGCTTCCAGTACCCGATCGACCTCGCTTCCCGCGAAAGCGCGACCGTTGGCGGCACGATCGCTACCAACGCCGGGGGCATCCGCGTCATTCGCTACGGGCCGACCCGGGCGCGCCTCGCCGGGCTGGAGGCGGTGTTGGCCGACGGTTCGGTCATTTCGCGCATGTCAGGGCTGTTGAAGGACAACACCGGCTACGAGTTGCCGCAATTGTTCGCTGGAAGCGAAGGCACATTGGGAGTGGTCACGAAGGCGCGTCTTAAGCTTTCGCCGCAGACGCCGGCACGGGCCACGGCGTTGCTTGCGGTTGCCGATGTGGAGGCAGCCCTCGCGGTGTTCCAGCGCCTGCGCGCGCTGCAGAATCTCGACGCAATCGAAGCCTTCTTCGAGGAGGGCGTCGAACTCGTCTGTCGGCACGGTGGCGTGGAGCGGCCCTTTGCGGCACCGGTCGGCTGCTATCTGCTTGTCGAGTGTGCGGGACAGGTTGACCCGTCTATCGAACTGGCGGGGGTGCTCGCCGAATGCCCGGAGGTGCTCGATTCCGCCTTCGCGACGGACCGCATGCAGCGGCAGGCGCTCTGGCGCTACCGGGAGGCGCACACGGAGTCCATCAACGCGGAGGGGATCCCGCACAAACTGGACGTCACCCTGCCGCTGAACCGGCTGGCGGAGTTCGAAGGCCAGGTCCGGGCAACCGTCGCGCGGGCCGTGCCTGGCGCGCGCCCCATCCTCTTCGGGCACCTCGGCGATGGCAACTTGCACGTGAACGTGCTCGGCCCCGACCCGGAGGACGAGCGAGCAACGGACGCCGTGTTGCGGCTCGTGGCGGAACTTGGTGGGTCCATCAGCGCGGAACATGGCATCGGCATCGCGAAGGCGCCGTGGCTCCACCTGACGCGCTCCCCGGGCGACATAGCGGCGATGCGGGCGATCAAGAACGCGCTCGACCCCACGGGCATGTTGAACCCCGGCGCGATCTTCCCGTCTCCCTAACCTGCAATGGACCCTTTGCCAGCGTAGAATATGGTCATGCGCGGTCTACTGTTGCTTTTGCTTCCCCTTATCTGGGTCTTCGCCGCCTACGTTGTGAGTCTCGTCACGAATGAGATGAAACGCGCCAGGGCGAAGCCGCGGACGATCGAAGGGCAGTGGCGTGAACCCGGTGAATACCGGCCGGTGAACCGCCGCCGTTCGCGCGCGCTGTGCGGGCGGCACAATCTGCATCTCATCCTCCGGCTCGCCTTCGCTGAAGATTCGTGCAAACACTGCGCGGTCATTCGCGAACAGCGGCGCGATGTCGACGTCGAAGAAGCGCTCCGAGCGGCCGAGCGCTATGCGTCCGGGCAACCCGGGGACGAGCCCCGTTGAATCCACGGCTAGAACCGCTCGTCGCCGAAGTCCGTGCACACCGCGAACGATTCGAAGCGTTTGCACGGTCCTTGGATGATGGCGAGCTGGCACGTCCCGTGCCGCAGTCGGAGTGGGTCGTGAAGGACTACATCAGCCACCTGGCGACCATCGACCTCACGGTGCGGGAATGGTTTCGAACGCTGGCGACTGGCGAAGCGCCGCCGCCCAGCACGGAAAAGCCATCGGAGCGCCCCGCCTTCGACATCGACGCCTGGAACAATCGGCAGGTGGCGAAGCGCCGCGACGTTCCGGTGGAGGCGATTCTCGAGGAAGCCGCCGCCAACCGCGCGGAACTCCTCGACATCATGGAGCTGTTTTCGGACGCGACGTTGGATTCGGACATCCCCTTCCCGGGTGACGCGAACCGTGAAGCCTCGGCCATCAACTTTGGCGGGTATCTGATCGCATGGGCCACTCATGACCCGGCGCACACCATGGATATGCTGCGTGGGTTGCCGGGGCGAAAGGACGATCCCGCGCTTCGGGAGTGGATTGACGCGGTTTCGTTCCAGCCCTGGCCACCAACTGCGCGACTCTAGTTCAACTTCCGTTCCGGTTCCACGCGCTTCCAGAAAAAGCTGGTGTCGCTCAAACTGCCGTCGGCGTTCATCGCGAAGCCGGGGATGACGCCGGCCCTGGTATAGCCCAGCGCTTCGCAGAGCGGCTCGGCGAAGTCGCCGGTGCGCGTGTCGAGCGTGATCAGCGTGCGACCGACGCGACGCGCTTCGTCTTCAATGCGCTCCATGAGCACGCGCCCCAGCCCTTTGCGGCGCGCCCTGCGGTGCACCATCAGCTCGGCCACCTCGGCGCGGTGCGGCTGATTGGGCGTTTGGATGAGCCCGAGCTGCACGGCGCCGGCCACGCCATTGTTGTCTTCGGCTACCACCAGCACGCGTTCACCGTCGGCGATGCCACCGATCACGCGCAGCCAGAAGCGCGTGGCGTCTTCGGCGCTCAGCGGTGGGAGGTACGACAGCGAGGCACCGGAATCAACGGCATCCCACAGGAGTTGCACCAGACCATCGAGCCGCTTCGCCGCGCCGTCAGCCTCAACCTGGAGCACGCGCATGGCAGCCCTCGTCCTTAGTCGTCGTCTTCGTTGGAAATGGGAACGACGAGAAGTGGCCGGCGGGAATTGCGCAGCACATGTTCCGCCACGCTGCCCATGAGAATGCGGCTCAATCCTGAGCGTTCGTGCGAAGCCATGACGATGAGGTCCGCATCGAGTTCGTCCGCGACATCGCAGATGGCGTCGCCGGGGTTGCCGTGCCGGAGCAGCCAGTCCCACGACTCGTCGCCGTGCATGTCACGCACGCTGGTAAGGTAGGCGCCGCCAAGTTCGTCCATCGCGGACCCGCTCGTAGCCGCCGCCGCAGTGCTCCCGGACGACCCCATGACTTCGGCGAGTGTGGTCAGGAGCGCGTCCGACGTTTGGGAAACGAGCAGAAGGGTCACATCGGACTCGAACTCCTCGTCGACAGCCTTCACGGCCAGCAATGCCTGCTCAGCGTCGGGTGTGCCATCGAGCGGGACAAGGATGCGTTTGAACACGGGCGACCTCCGTTGCCAACGCTACCACGGCAGTGGCTCTATGAGCAGGCTTCGCGGCCACGCGTGGCCGGGCTGATACCATCGCTGTATGAAACGCGACCCGGCACTCGTGCGCCTCTCCTGGGACCATCACCACGGGCTCGTTTTCGCACGGCGCATTGCGAAGGAATTGCCGGGCGCAAGTGACGCTGAAGCGGGCCAGCTCTATAGCGACCTCGTGGCGTTCTGGGCAGCCGGTCTCCTGCCGCACTTTCGCGCCGAAGGGGAGTGCCTGCTGGCGCGCCTGGTGCGGCATGTCCCGCACGAAAGCGAGCCCGTCGCGCGGCTTCAGCGCGACCACCTGTCGCTCGAAGCGCTGATTGCGACGATGCGGGACGCGAGCGAACCGGCTGTCCGCCGCGAAGCCCTGGCCGCGTTCGGCGAACTGCTCCACGACCACATCCGTTGGGAAGAACGGGACCTGTTCGACGTCACCCAACAGCAGCTAACGCCAGCCGAAATGGCGGCATTGGGCGAGCAACTGGACGACGAACTGCCGCCGCTTGAAGCAGCACCTGCCCGTGAGATCTAGGCACCACCGCAAGGCCTGTCCAGGCATCGCCAGCCACGCGACTCCACATAACCTCCCGGTCAAGCACACCGCCTGCCCCCTATGGTGGGGTTATCTTCTGGCGGGGTGACCCTGGTATGAGTCTTC
>CAZDZP010000010.1:17313-21129 GCA_964509855.1 uncultured Anaerolineaceae bacterium
TGTTCGAGGTCACCCAACAGCAGCTAACGCCGGACGAAATGGCGGCGTTGGGCGAACAACTGGAGAGCGAATTGCCGCCGCTGGAAGCAGCGCCGGGTCGCGAGATTTAGAGCCACCGGGCGGCTGCCCCGGGCATCGCCAGCCGTGCGAGTTCACATAACCTACCGGTTAAGCTCACCACGCGCCCCCTATGGTGGGGTTATCTTCTGGCGGGGTGGACCTGGTATGAGTCTTCGAACGAGGTCGCTCCTTGCCGCCCCCGCGAGTCTCCTGGCTCTCAGCATTGTCATTGTTGCCGCCGCCATTTCGGTCTTTGCCTCTACCTCCGGGGACGTGGAGACGCATGCCCAGTTGGGGACGGGCGAGAACCAACTCTTCGTCCCGGGCGTGGTCAGCAACGCCGAGGGCACGTACGTCGCCTTCCCCACCCCGATTCCATCAGCGACTCCCACCGTGACACCCACGCCCACCGTCGTCGGCGTCCAGGACGCACCGAACCGTTTGTTCGTGACCACCAGCGGCGACGATACGGGCGACGGCACCCGTGGGGAGCCGCTGGAGACGATAGCCAGGGCCCTCGAACTTGCTCGCGACATCGACGACGCTGAGATTTACGTTGCGCTTGGGACCTACAACGAGCAGATATCGATCATTGGAGAGTCGGGACTCACGCTGCTCGGTGGTTACGATGCCGAGGACTGGGAGCGTGACCCGCTCGATCAGTCCAACATCGTTCCAGCGGACGAAGGAGCACTGTTCATTGGTAGCAGCGAGAACGTGCACGTGGAGGGGTTCCACCTTACCTCCGGTGAACCCTTTCAGGAGGGGCCACTCCAGCGCTCTCGCGTGGTTGTTGGCGTCGAGTTCAGCTCCGGTGTCACGCTCAAGGGCAACACCATCTTCGCCGGCAGCGGCATGGAGGGAATGGGTGGCACGAATGGCACGAACGGCGCCGCGGGTTTGGACGGTAAGCTTGGCGGTGCCCGGGGTATCTGTCCGCCGACTAAACTGGGTGGCTCAGGCGGCACGGGTGCCGCCAATGGTGGGCGTGGAGGCAACGGCAGCGCCATCGATGCCGCCGGCGGTTCCGCCGGGCAACACATCTCCGCCAGCGTGAGGGGCGGCAGAGGAGGGGCTGGCGGTATCTTCCCGGCGGGTACTGGCGGCAATGGACGTGCGGGCGATGACGGTACGTCGAACATCATTCCCGGAGCGAGTGGCGGTCCCATTCTCTTCTACACCGTGACTGGCTACTACGAATTGCCCGACGGCGAAGACGGCCGCTCCTCGAACCGCACGGGAGGCGCGGGTGGCGGTGGTGGCGGTGGCGAAGCCGGCCTCTTCTTGTTCACGTGCGGTGGCGGCGGTGGCGGTGGTGGGGGCGGCGGTCACCCCGCGCTGTCAGACGGCACAGGCGGACAAGCGGGTGGCGCCAGCTTCGGTATCTTCATCCGCGCCAGCGACGTTACCGTCATCGACAGCGTGATCAGAACGGGCAACGGCGGCCGTGGCGGCTTCGGCGGGAACGCGGGAGCCGGTGGCCGGGGAGGCAGCGGCGGTTTCGGCGGAGGCGACGACGGCAAGGGTGGTGACGGCGGCCGCGGGGGCCACGGTGCTCCCGGTGGGGGCGGTGGGGGTGGCCCGTCCATCGGCATCATCGCCGACGGCCAGAGCGAAGTTGACCACTCCGGCAACACCTTCTTCCTCGGGCAACCCGGTTCGGGAGGATCCGCCGGGTTCTTTGCGCCCGGCACTTTGCCTAAACTCCCGTCCGGCGCGAGGGGGCTCCGCATGGAGTTCTACCAGGATGTGCCGATTGGGTTGCCTATGCCTCCAGAGCCAACGAACTAGTCAGCTTTCCGGGTCGCGCTGGGCGCCATCCTCGGCACGAACACGATGCCCTGGTTCTGCACCCACGAGGCATCGCCAGCCGTGCGAGTTCGCATAACCTCCCGGTTAGGCTCCCCGCCCGCCCCCTATGGTGGGGTCATCTTCCCGAGGGGTGGCCAGCTATGAGTCTTCGAACGAGGTCGCTCCTTGTCACCCCTGCGAGCCTCCTGGCGTTCGGCATCGTCATTGCCGCCGCTGCGATCTCGGTGTTCGCTTCGACCCCCGGGGACGTCGAAACGCATGCCCAGCTGGGGACCGGCGAGAACCAGCTCTTTGTCCCAGGCGTAGTCAGCAACGCCGAGGGCTCGTACGTCGCCTTCCCCACCCCGATTCCATCGGCGACTCCCACGCCCACCGTCGTCGGCGTCCAGGACGCGCCGAACCGTTTGTTCGTCAGTGAAGCCACGGGGAGCGATGATGCCGCTGGCACTCGCGGCGACCCGCTGCAAACGATAACAGCGGCCCTTGAACTCGCCAGCGACATCGACGACGCCGAGATCTACGTGGCGATGGGCTCATACAACGAGCACATCGCGATTATCGAACACCAGGGAACAAAGCTGTTTGGTGGCTACCACGACGGGGATTGGGAACGGGTCCCAATGCAGCATTCCGACATCACGAACCAGGACGTCGCGGCGCTGGTTATTGCGGACAGCCAGGATGTGCACGTGCAAGGGTTCAACCTGCCTTCCCGTGACACCTACACAGACGGGCCACTCCAACGCTCTCAGGTCGCCGTCATCGTTGACGCCAGCACCGGTGTGACGTTGATGGACAACATCATCGTTGCCGGAAACGGAATTGGCGGAAGCAGTGGCTTTAATGGCTTGGCCGGCGCCGATGGATCTGACGGGGGGTCCGGCGATGCTAGCGGTGTCTGTCCGCCGACCAACCAGGGAGGCCTGGGGGGCTCCGGGCACGCCAACGGGGGCCGTGGAGCCAACGGCAGTGCCGTCAGCGCTTCGGATGGCTTCCCTGGTCTAACCCTCGTAGCCAGCGTTCCGGGCGGCAAAGGAGGGTCCGGCGGTACTTTCCCCGGGGGTCATGGCGGCAATGGCGCTCAGGGCACCGACGTCTCGTCGAACATTTTTCCCGGGTCGAGCGGCGGAGCTGTTGTCTTTTACACCGCGTCTGGCTACTACGAAATGCCCAATGGCGAGGACGGCTTCTCCACGAACCGGACGGGCGGTGCGGGCGGCGGTGGTGGTGGTGGCGAGGCCGGTGCCCTGTTTTTCGTCTGTGGTGGCGGCGGCGGCGGTGGCGGCGGTGGCGGTTACCCGGCCCTGACGGACGGCACGGGTGGTCAAGCGGGTGGCGCCAGCTTCGGCATCTTCATCCTCGGCAGCGACGTCACCGTCGCGGACAACACGATAGTTACGGGAAATGGCGGAGCCGGTGGCCGCGGAGGGGACGCGGGAATCGGTGGCCGGGGAGGTCAAGGCGGCGCCGGTGGCGGCAACGCAGGCGATGGCGGCAGGGGCGGTCATGGCGGTCACTCCGCACCGGGCGGTGGTGGTGGCGGCGGACCAACCATCGGCATCATCGCCGACGGCCAAAGCGAGGTCGTTCGCTCCGGCAATACCTTCGCCCTCGGCCGGCCCGGTGAAGGTGGACTGGCCGGGTTGTTTGCGCTCTCTGCGAACCGCCCACCCTCGGGCGAGCGTGGACTCCGGGAGGAGTTCTACCAGGAAGTGCCCGTTGGGCTGCCAATTCCTCCAGCGCCTACCAACTAACGAAGCGGATCTCCGGACACCCGCAGACCGATCACCGGGCGGCGGGGCCGCGCAACACCGTCCAGGCCGCCTCCGCGAAGATCGTTGGCGCTTCCGCGATGGAAGTCTGCGTGCGCTTCGCGAGCCAGCTTCGTGCGAAGTCCTGGGCCGGGGCGAGCCAGAGGAAGTGGTAGAGGTCCATCGGTAGCTC
>CAZDZP010000011.1:0-20427 GCA_964509855.1 uncultured Anaerolineaceae bacterium
AACGCCTGCCGCCACGTCTGCCCCGTCGACGCCATCTACTCCACCTTCGAAATCCCCGAAGGGCAGGAGCAGTACGAGGAAATCAACGCCGCCTACTTCCGCCGCTAAACCACCCGTTAACTTGGCCCCGAACAATCGTGCGCAATTTACGTGGCCTTGATGTTTGGCTGGTCAGATGTGCGCATCCCGCATCTACAGTGAAAGCTGACTCGCCTTGGAGGCAGCATCACATGCACATTTCCCGGCCAATCGGCCTCTCCGCTACTGGGCTCGCCCTCGTCGCCCTCATGTTCCTGTTCACGTCCCAGTTCGCCCGCGCCGACGACGAAATTGTCCTGCTCGAAGAGGACGGATTCAGTCCCGCGACGGTCGTCATTTCCGAAGGCGAATACGTCACCTGGAACAACGACACCGAATTCGCCTGCACCGTCACCTTCCCCGGCGGTACGCCCGCTGGCTCGTACGCCTTTCCCTTTTCCCTGCAGTTCAACTTTGCCGGTACCTACGAATACCAGTGCGCCGTTGTTGGCGCCGCCACCTTCACCGGCACCGTGACGGTCGAAGAAGCCGAGGACGAAGAAACGCCGACGGCAACGCCAACCGGCACAACGCAAACGCCCACAGCGACCAACACACCGGCCGCGACGAACACGCCAACCAACACCCCGGCCGCGACCAACACCCCCACAACACCCCCACAACAGTCCCAACGCAGGCCCCTTCCACGGCCACGCCCACGGTCCCCGCGCCAACCTCAACTCCCACCGAGCCTGCGGTAGTCCCAACCCCCATTCCGCCGGCCACTGGCACCGGTGACAGCACCGGCAACGGAACGCAACTCACGGTCCTGCTCGCCGCGCTCGCACTCATCGCCGCCGGCGCAACCACCGTCGGACTCAGCCGCGCAACCCGCCGCTCCTAAAGTCCGCCCCGCACCCCCCGCCCGAAGGCCCGGCTGAAAAGCCGGGCCTTCGCCGTAGTGGCGTCATATGCTCTGGGCTACCCCACACCCACCTTCGCGAACGCTTCGTCGATCAGCGCGTGCACTTCCTCGTCGGCGAGGCTCGTCACCCGGCCGTCGTCGTACTCCGCCATCACCAGTTCGAGAATGCGACCCAGCCGCGCGTCACGCTTGCCCAATCCCTCCGCCTCGGCGGGGCGGTGCTTCTGCATCCACATCAACAGACCCGCCGCACCGCTCTTGTCCGTGATCGCCACTCCCGGCGGGCGGTTCAGCAGCTTGGTCGTGTCGAAGGGGTTGTAGATCTCCTCGTCCTTGATCATCCCGTCCGCATGGATCCCCGCTCGCGTCACGTTGAAGTTGTCGCCCACGAACGGCAGCCGCTGATCCACGATCTCGCCGATTTCCCGGTAGTAGTCCGCGATCTCGCTGATCACCGTCGTGTCCATCCCGTGCGTCTCGCCCGTGAGACCAATGAGCCAGAACACCAGGGCCTCGATCGGCGTGTTGCCGCTGCGTTCGCCAATGCCCAGCAACGTCCCGTTGTTCGAAGAAGCCCCGTACATCCACGCCGCCACCGCGTTCGGAATTATCGCGTTCAGGTCGTTCTGCCCGTGGAACTCCAGCGCTTCCGAAGGCACTCCGCCCTCGTTCTTCAGCGCCTGCACAAGCCGCGGAATCCCCCGGGGCAGCGCCGCGTGCGGGTCCGGCACGCCCACGCCCATCGTGTCGGGGAAGCGCACCTTGATCTGCACCCCCGCCTGCTTGCCCCGCTCCATTAGCGCTCGCACGAAGGGCAGCACCACCCCGTAGAAGTCCGCGCGCGTGCTGTCCTCAATGTGGCACCGGGGGATAACGCCGTCCGCAAGCGCTGCGTCCACCACTTCCAGGTAGCTCGCCAGCACCACATCCCGCGTCGAGTTCAGCTTCTTGAAGATGTGGTAGTCGGAAATCGACGTGAGGATGCCGGTTTCCTTCAGCCCGGCGCTGCGCACCAGCTGGTAGTCGTCCATCGTCCCGCGGATCCAGCCGGTCACTTCGGGGAATTCGTAGCCCAGTTCCTGGCAGCGCTCCACCGCGTCGCGGTCCTTCTTCGTGTACAGGAAGAACTCACTCTGGCGGATCATTCCCTGCGGGCCACCGAGTCGATTCAGCAGTGTATACAAATGGACGATCTGCTCGACCGTGTACGGCGCCCTGCTCTGCTGCCCGTCTCGGAAGGTCGTGTCCGTAATCCAGATAGCCCCTGGCGGGTCCATTGCCACCGGCTCACGTTCGAACTCCACAATCGGCGGTAGCGAATACGGGAACACGTTCCGGAAGTACTCCGGCCCCTTCCCCTCCGCGCCATCCTTCTCGTTGCCCGCGAATCGTACCCAGTTTGCTGTCATCGCATCGTCCTCCACGTTGTATGGGTGGATTGTATACAACATGGAAACGACCAAGCACTTCGCCTCCGTCTATCGCTCGGTCCGCTGCTATAGCCCGTCCGCCTTCGCAAGGCCCCCATACCCCCATAATGGAAAGGGCGAGGTGAGCACATGGCCATGACCTACGAACTCTGGCGCCTGGTCGCCGTGAAGAACGAACAAACCAGTACCTGGGAACTTGTCGACAGATTCCCCAACGCCAAGCGTGCGCGATTGCACATCCACAAGCTCGCCGGCTCCAGCATCGTCAGCCCGGATGAAGGCACCTACTGGTACGAAGACACCGGGGGCACGCACACATTCCGCATCGAAGCGGTGATGGACAGCTAGCTCTCGCCGGACTCCGCGCCGCTACTTGCTGTGCTGCTCAAAGAATGCCCACGCCTCTTCCGAAGCCGAGACGCCGTTCGCGGCCGTCGGCCAGCCGTGGTCGCCTCCCTCAATGACCACCAGCGAGGCCACCGCCCCGTTCTCGCAACCGTCATAGCCTTCCAGCGAAGCCCCGGTGCCGAACGGCGATGGATAAGGAATGGGTGAGCAACCGCCCGTCTCCGCCCATTGCGCCAGCGAGGCGCGCGCACCCTCGTAAGACCATGAACCGAAAATGAGCCCGGCCGCGAAAGGAACGACGAAATCGCCCGTGCTGTGGAACGCCAGCGTCGGCACCAGTTCGTCACAGCCGGAGGGGGGATAGAACAGCCCCGCGACCGGCACAATCGCCGCGAACACATCGGGCAAGTCGCATGCCAGCAGCGAACTGAAGAACGCTCCGTTCGAATGCCCCGTCGCGTACACGCGCGACGTATCAATGCACACCTGTTCCTGCAGCCGCGCCAGGAGGTCCTGCACGAACTCCACGTCGTTCACTACTGAAGGGAAGATCGTCGCCGTGCCGCGTATCCGCCACGAACGCGGTGCCCCGTATCCGTCCGGGTACACCACGACGAAGCCCTCGCGCACCGCCACTTCCGTCAGCCCGGACCCTCGTTCGAACTGCAACCCGGAACCGCCCAACCCGTGGAACGCGAACACCAGCGGCGCCGGCTCGCCTCCCACCCCGGTCGGCACGTAGAGCCGGTAGGTGCGCGACAAACCGCCCGACTCCACTGCGGCCTCGATAGTCAACCCCGGCAGGATCGCCGGCGACAGTCCCGCGTCACACGCATCCGCCCCGCTACCACTGACCACCGGAGTCGCGTCCGCGCCGCTGCGCGTCGCCTCGGCTGTCGGACTCGCCGGTGCCGGCTCCGGGCTTGGAGTCGACGTCGCCTCCGCCCCGTCCGGAGTCTCCGTGGTTCCCGTGTCCGCTGTGGGCTCGGTAGTAGCGGTCTCCCGTACTTCCGGCGCTTCGTTCGATTCGTTCCCGGGGTTGGACTCGCTACAGGCTGCGAGTAGCACGGCGGCCAGCACGAGGCCAGCCAGCATTCGTTTCATCATCAACCCAGCATACGTCCGCGAAATATCAGCGTGGAGTTCCGTGGCTGCGCTCGTGTCTCTGGAAGAACCGCCACACGTACTCGGCGCTGCCATCCGGCCACGAATGCCCACCGCGTTCCACCACGACAAGTGCGGTCTCCGCCCCATCGATGCAACCGCCGTAGCGTTCCACGCTCCACGAATCGCCCTCCGCCCACGCATCCGATTGATAGCGGCAGCCGTTGTGGCCAGCCCAGCCGGCAACTCCCTCCCGCGCGCCGTCGTAGCTGAACATACGGAATATGCGGCCGTTTTCGAAGGGCACGGTTTGGTCGTTGGTCCCATGCACTGCCAGCACCGGCACCGGGTCACCGCAGGTGGTCTTTGGAAAGCTCACCCCCGCCACCGGCGCGATTGCCGCGATCCGGTCGCTCAGCTTGCAGCCCAGCATCGAAGCCATGAACGCCCCGTTGGACATCCCCGTCGCGTAGACGCGCCGTTCATCAATACAGAAGTCCTCCGCGAGTTGGTCGAGCACCCTCCCGACGTGCTCCACATCGTCCGGCCCGATTGGCACGCGGTTGCTCGCCGACCATCCCCGCGGAAAACCACTTCCCTCAGGCGCCACCAGCAGGAATCCGTTCTCCCGCGCGACCTCAATGAATCCCGAGGCCGCTTCTTCGCTTGCCGCACTCCCATTCAACTCGTGGAATAGCAACACCACCGGCAGGTCACCCTGTCCCACCAGCTCCGGCAGGTACACGCGGTATGAGCGGTCGGGCCACCATCGGAGCGGAACGTTGAACGATGTCGCGATGCCAGGCTCCATTCCCGGCGGCAAAGGCTTACCGCATTGCACCACCGAAGGCGGCAGTGGCGCAGGCGGCCGCACGAAAGGGGTCGGCGTCGGAGACGGAGTCGCGGTCGGCGTGGGAGTGAGTGTCGGCGGCGCCGTCACCGTCGCTGTGGGTGTAGTCACCGGGGTGGCACCGGCCGCTTCTTCTACAGCCGCGGCGTTGCCACCCGCCAGGTTCCCGAAATGCGCGAAGTCTCCGTCACCACCCGCGGAACTGTCGCCGCGCACGCAGGCGGTAAGCAAGAAGGGCACCAGCAGTAGCCACGGTAGACGCACAACTTGAGTGTAGAAGCGCGGCTCCGGGCCTCGCCAGTCGCGGTCAAGAAATTCCTTTTCGATGGGGTTAGCACTCTATGGCAAAGAGTGCTAAGCTGCCCCTCGCAACCAATACCAACCACAGTTCAGAGGTAGGCCGGAATATGTCCAAGCAGTTGCTCTTCGACGAAGAAGCACGACACGCACTCAAGCGCGGTATCGACGCGCTTGCGGATGCAGTCAAAATTACCCTCGGTCCCAAGGGCCGCAACGTCGTTCTCGATAAGAAGTTCGGTGCACCCACCATCACCAACGACGGTGTCACCATCGCCCGCGAAATCGACCTCGAAGACCACTTCGAGAACATTGGCGCCCAGCTCGCCAAGGAAATCGCCAGCAAGACCAACGACATCGCCGGTGACGGCACCACCACCGCCACCGTTCTTGGCCAGGCCATCGTGCAGGAAGGCCTGAAGAACGTCGCCGCTGGCGCCAACCCCATGAGCCTCAAGCGCGGCCTCGAAGCCGGCGCCATCGCCGTGGTCGAACAGCTGAAGAAGAACTCCATCAAGGTCACCGAGCGCGAGCAGATGTCGCAGGTTGCCTCGATTTCCGCGAACAACGACCCCTCCGTCGGCAACCTCATTGGTGAATGCATGGAGAAGGTCGGCAAGGACGGCGTCATCACCGTCGAAGAGTCCCGCGGCATCCAGACCGAAGTCGAATACGTCGACGGCATGGCCTTCGACCGTGGCTACATCAGCCCCTACTTCGTGACCAACCCGGAGCGCATGGAAGCGGTCATCGAGGATCCCCACATCCTCATCACCGACAAGAAGCTCAGCAGCGTCCAGGAAATGCTCCCGGTCCTCGAGCGCATCCTCGGCCAGACCAAGAACCTCGTCATCATCTGCGGCGACCTCGACGGTGAAGCCCTTGCCACCCTCGCGGTGAACAAGCTGCGCGGCACCATCAACGTCCTCGCTGTGAAGGCCCCCGGCTTCGGCGACCGCCAGAAGGACAACCTCGGCGACATCGCCGTCCTTACCGGCGCCACCGTCGTCAGCGAAGAAATCGGCCGCACTTTCGAAAGCATCGAAATGGCTGACCTCGGCCGCGCCCGTCGCGTCGTTTCCACCAAAGAAGAGACCACCATCATTGAAGGCAAGGGCCGCAAGAAGGAAGTCGATGCTCGCATCGGCCAGGTCCGCGCCATCCTCGAAGAAGCCAAGAGCGATTGGGACCGTGAAAAGTCCCAGGAACGCCTCGGCAAGCTCGCCGGTAGCGTCGCCGTCATCAAGGTAGGCGCTGCAACCGAAGTCGAACTCAAGGAAAAGAAGCACCGCGTGGAAGACGCCCTCAGCGCCACCCGCGCCGCGGTTGAAGAAGGCATCGTCCCCGGTGGCGGTGTTGCCCTCATCAACGTCATCTCCGCGCTCGACAAGCTCAAGCTCGAAGGCGACGAGGCCACGGGTGCCCGCATCCTTCGCCGCGCGCTAGAAGAGCCCCTTCGCCGTATCGCCATCAACGCCGGCAAAGACGGCTCCGTGATCGTCGAAGAAGTGAAGAAGCTCCCCAAGGGCCATGGCTACAACGCCGCTACCGACAAGTACGGCGACATGATTGCCATGGGCATCCCGGACCCGGCCAAGGTCACCCGCTCCACCGTGGAGAACGCGGTTTCCATAGCGGCCATGGTGCTCACCACCAACTGCCTCGTTTCGGATAAGCCCGAAAACCAGATGGCAGCCGCCGGCGGCGGCGCACCGCCAATGTACTAAGCCTTCACGGGCTTACCCATCGCACCCATGCAGCGGGGGCCCGGAAGGGTCCCCGCTGCTGCGTTTCGCTCCACGACATGTTTCGACAGACGAGGCAGGAGATGCTGACCGAGAATGGAATCATGATCGACCAGGAAGCAGTCAACGAGCTGCTCGAAAAGGCCGATGTTCTCACCATCGGCTTCACCCTCTTCCCACAGCGCTTGCTGATGGACGTTCGCAGCACCGTCGACGGCTCTGTTGGGCCGCTCGTCACGCTCGTCGATCCGGTCGCCAACGTGCAGGAGCGCTATCTCTGGCTGGGCAGGCACCGGGGAATGTTCGGCGCGCCGCAGGGCTTTTCCTTCTTCGTGTGGCCCCACACCCTGCGCTACCTGCTCGAAAGCGATGCGCTTCGGCTCATGCGCCAGCGCCTCGAAGCACTTCCCGGCAACGGCGCCGAACAGCTCAACACCGCGCTCGAACTGCTCATACGACTCGAAAACGACGAGCACCGCCGCGCCGTCCTCGGGGCGGACCACTATCACACGTTCTGGCAGCGCAGCCCGGTGTGACCCCTACGGAAAGATGCGCGGGTCCCGCATCGCTTGATGCATGCGAGGTGATACGATTCTGATGCTAGGCAACTGTCCGGCGCGCCATCGCAATCGTAGGCGCGCCTTCCCATCCTTCAGTTTGCCAGCAGGTGGCCCCGGGGCTTCATGAAGCCCGAACTATGTTAGCAATCATCCCGTTGGTGATTGTCCTCCTTGTGGCTACCAATGCCCTCTACGTTGCGGCGGAGTTCGCTGCGGTTAGCGTGCGCAAAAGCCGGGTTCGCCAGCTTGCCATGGAGGGCGACCGCCTCGCTAAACTTTTCCTTCCCGTCGTCGAAGACCGGGTGCAACTCGATCGCTATATCGCCGCCTGCCAGATCGGCATTACGTTTTCAAGCCTTGTCCTTGGCGCCTACGGCCAGGCAACCCTTCCGCCCCGTCTTGCCCCCATGTTGGAAGACCTCGGCGCCTTCGGGCCTGTCGCCGCTCAGTCCATTTCGGCGATCGTCATCCTTTGTGCGCTGACAGCCACCCAGGTGGTCATCGGCGAACTTGTGCCCAAATCCATCGCGCTCCAGTACCCCACTCGAGTCTCGCTGCTCACCGCCGTCCCCATGCGATGGTCTCTCACCGCGCTTCGCCCCTTTATCTGGATACTCAACGGCAGCGGCCTCGCCCTTCTCAAGCTCATGCGCGCACCGCAAACCAGCCATGGCCACATCCACTCCCCGGCGGAGATCGAACTGCTCATCGTCCAGAGCGAAGTGGGCGGCCAGCTTTCGCGTGAAGAACGCCGCCGGCTGAGGCGCGCCCTCCGCCTGGGGACACGCGCCGCCCACGACGTCATGATCCCCCGGCCCCGCATCCTCGCCCTGGACGCCGCCGACCCTATCGAAGAATTGACGGCCGCGGCTGCCGCCAGTCCCTACACGCGCCTCCCCGTGTTCCAGGGTTCCATCGACAACATCGTCGGCGTGCTACACACAAAGCAACTGGTCATCGCCCGCATGAGCGGAGAAACGCCGAACTCGGTAATGGACATGGTTCAGCCTCCGATGGTCGTCGCCGAGACCTCCACGGTAGACCGTCTCCTTTCCGCCATGCGTGAACAAGGGTCCGCCATGGCTGTGGTGGTCGACGAGTTCGGCGGCACTGCCGGCATCGTCACACTTGAAGACATCCTCGCCGAACTCTTCGGTGAGTTCGGCGACGAGTTCAAGGCTGGCCAACCCGAGCCGTTGCAGCTTCCTGAGGGCGGATTCCGCTTTCCCGGCCTTCTCCCCACGGACGACGTTCCCGCCTATATCGGCGAAGCATGGGATGGCACCGCCGACACCGTTGGTGGCCACGTCACCGACATGCTCGGGCGTATCCCCGGTGCCGGCGATCACGTTGCCATTGGCAGCTACGAAGTCTTCGTCGAACGGGTAGAACACCACGCCGTCCAATCAGTACGGCTCGTTCCCCTTCGTGCATCGGAGGAAGCCCATGATTGACTTCCTCATCCCCGCGGTCATCATCGTCATCCTCATCGCGATTAACGGCCTCTTCGTTGCGGCCGAGTTCGCCATCGCCGGCGTCTCCCGCCCCGCAATGGAACGCCGAGCCAACGAAGGGAGCCGCGTCGCTCGCTCCGTCTCGAACATGTTGGCCGACCCGCGCAAGCAGGACCAGTACATCGCCACCGCCCAGCTGGGCATCACCTTCGCCAGCCTCGGGCTCGGCATGTACGGCGAACATCAACTGGCTGTCGGGTTGTACAACTACTTCGACGGTAGCGGATGGGGCGCGTGGCTCGCGTCTCATGCGCTCGCCACCGTCCTCGCGATTACCATCCTCACCTACTTCCACATAGTGGTCGGCGAAATGGTGCCCAAAGCGCTTGCCCTCCAACAACCGGAAAAGACGGCGCTTTGGATAACGCCGCCAATGCTGTGGATCAAGAAACTCGCGATCGTGCTGGTCATCGGCCTGAACGGCATCGGCAACGGGACCCTGCGGCTCTTTGGTATCAGGCGAACCGTCGGTTCGGAACAGCTCTACACCGCCAACGAGTTGCGCTTCGTTGTCCAGGAAAGCGCCGAAGGTGGACAGCTGAAGCAGGCCGCCGCCGAAGTGCTCCAGGAACTCTTCGAGTTTGGCGACCTCAACGCCGGCGACGTCATGGTGCCCCGCGTTAACGTGAGAGGTATTCCTCTTGGCGCCACCAACGAAGAAATCGAGGCCGTCGTCCGCGAATCGCGCCACACGCGCTACCCGGTCTTCGAACGCGACCTCGACCACATCGTCGGCATGGTCCACATCAAGGACCTACTCCGGCGGCTCGTTTCCGATGAAGCGTTGACTGTCGACCACGTTCGCCAGGTACCATTCGTCCCCGAAAGCTCCCCGGTCGACAAAGTGCTCGACATCATGCGCACGTCCCGAACGCAGCTCGTCGTCGTATTGGATGAGCACGGCGGCACGGCCGGCATAGTGACCATGGGAGAGCTCTTCGAAGAGATCGTTGGTGGAATTCACGAAGGCATCGCCCGCAAGCCAGATCTTTTCATCGACGAGGCCGGTCGCCTGCACGCCGCCGGCATCGTCCGTCTTGATGAACTCGGTGAGCACTTCGGCATCGAGATTGAACACGAGGAAGTCGACACGGTCAGCGGCCTCGTGCTCGCACTCCTCAACCGACCGCCGCGCCTCGCCGATGTCGTCCAGTACGAGACTGTCCGCTTGCAGGTCACGGCGCTGGCGGGTCGCGGCGTCGCCGAATGCGTCGTCACCGTTGAAGAGCGCGAAGAATCGCAGGAGAACTAAGGCTCCGGTGTCACCTTCGCGACAGGAACTGTCGCGAAGGCGCGTATCCTTCAGCCAATGGAAATCGTGTTTGGCCTGCTCATCGGCGCTCTAGTTGGTTGCGCCATCGCGCTCGCAGTCGTGTTGCGCCGCCCGCCTACCGGGTCGACTGAACAGTCGCCGCAATTGACCGAATCTCTCACGCAGGTAGCGGGCCACCTCAGCGACCTCCGCGTCGGCTTCCAAACCGTCAGCACCCGCCTCGAATCGGTTGAACGCCACGGCGACGCTCTCCGTGGCGACGTCACGAAGGTCCAGCTTTCGCTCGAATCCACCGGCACCGTTGCCAGCGGCCTCCGCGAAGCCACCGAAGCCATTCGCGGCGAACTCGGCAAAGCGAGCGACGGAATCGCCCGTCTGCAGGAATCCGGCCAGGCGCGCCACCAGCTCGAAGCATCCAGCGCCGAATCCCTGCGCCGCCTCGAAGCTGTCATCGCAGGCGCTGCTTCCAAGGGCGCCGCTGGCGAAAACCTGGTCGACCTCGTCTTCTCCCGCCTCCCCATGGAGTGGCAATTGCGCAACTTCCGCGTCAACAACAAGAGTGTCGAATTCGCGCTCAGGCTTCCCAACGGCCGCGCACTGCCAATCGATAGTAAGTGGCCCGCCACCAACCTCGTCGAAGAGTTCGCCGCCGCCGAAACGCCCGAGGCCGCCCAGCGCAGCAAGGCCCGCATCGAGACCGCCGTCCGCGAGAAAATGCGCGAAGTGCAGAAGTACCTCGACCCTGAGCTCACCCACGGTTTTGGCATGGCTGTCGTCCCCGACGCCGTCTACGAACTCTGCGGCGAAGTCCGCTCCGAGGCTTTCCGGCTCAACGTGGTCCTCGTCGGGTACAGCCTCTTCGTTCCTTACCTGCTGCTCGTCTACCAGACCGTCGCCGCCGCCAACCACGACGTCGACCTTGAGCGCCTCGCGCGCGTCCTCCGGGAAGCCGAAGGCCAGCTCACGTCCATCACCGAAGAAATCGAAGGCCGCTTCTCCCGCGCCATCACCATGCTCGACAACTCCCGCAGCGATCTCCGCGCGTCGGTCGCCAAAGTCAGCACCGGCCTTGGCAGCGTTCGCGTCGCCACGGAAATCGATGCGCCGGAGCCCCAGCCGCTCCTCGTTGGAAGCGACTAGGCCGGCGCGGCCACCGGCATTCCCAGCGCCGCCGCCGCTTCCTGCATCCGGGTGTCATACGTCACCACCGCCGTGAGCTCCGGCTCAAGCACGAGCGCCGTTGCCAGGTGAATAGCATCGAGACTTCGCAGCCGCGGGGGTTCCAGGTTCGCAGCGCTGCGGACAATGTCATCGTTTATAGGGAGCAACCGCGCCCGGCCAAGGATGAGTTCTGCCCGCCGTGGGGACGATCCACCGCGGATGCGACTCGCCCGTGCAAGCTCGACGAACGCGAGGGTGCTGGACACCCACTCCGGGCCGCGCTCAAGGAATGCCTGCAGGGCCGGCGACTCGGCTTCCGGCGCCACCAGCTTCACAAGGGCCGAGCTATCCAGGTAGAGCGTCAATAGCGCTCCTCATCGCGCATCTGCTGCAGTATCTCGCTCAACGATGGCGAGCCCGGTTCCAACTCCACCGGCTCCAGGTCGAAAATGCTCCCCGGCTCTTCCGGCCCAATCAGCCTTCCCTCGCGTCGCAGCCGTTCGAGCACGCTCTCCTTCTTCGGGATGGGCGTGATCATCGCGATCGGCTCCCCGCGGTCCGTCACTTCAATGCTCTCGCCTTCGCGCACCAGCCTCAGATAGCGGCTCGCGTTCTGGCGCAACTCCCGGATGCCGATACTTCTCATGTGCTACTTGTAGCACATTGACGAGCGAATCTCCACGACCGAGAGCCTATTTTGCTTCTCCCACGAGCCGTTCCAGCAACAGCGCCGATGCCTTCTTCGCAACACTCCGCGGTTCCACCTGCGCGCCCACGCACGAAGGGCAACCGGCCTCACACTCGCACGTACGCAACACATCCAGGCACGCATCGATGAGCGAACTGCGCACGTCGTAGAGCTTGTCGGCCAGCCCCACACCGCCCGGGATCGCGTCGTAGAGGTACACCGTTGGCAGCTCTGTGAACGGCGACCGCACCTGCGCCTCCGAGCCAATATCCCGTGGGTCGCACAGGCAGAAGATGGGCGCGAGGTTCCGCGCCAGGTGCGCAATTCCCGAAAGCCCGCTCGCGATCTCCTCGCGGTCGAGCCCCCGCGTGGCCTTGTCGTCGAAGCTGATCCAGTGCGCCGTCGTGTGCAGGTTCTCTTCCGGGATGGCGATCTTCCCCCAGCCCACATTCTCGTGCGTGTTCAGCTTCACCTTCTTAAAAATTGTGGCCAGGTACGTTATAGCTACTTCGCCAATGTCGTGCTGTCCGTGCGCTTCCCCCGACGACCGGAACGACTCCAGCACCTTCAGTTCCACCGCCAGCTGCGCGTCGGTGTAGTAGTCCACCGCAACTGGCGTGATGTACGCCTTCTTGTTCTCCCAATCGAGATGCTCCACCTGGTATTGCTGACCCCGGTGGATATAGATGGCGTCCTTGTGGATCAGCAGCGGCGCGCTCGGCCGGTCGCATTCGCCAATAACCTTCGGTTGCGGCCCTTGCTCGATGATCACGAAGTTGTCCGTGCTCGCCGTGCGCAGAGAAACCTGCTCCGCCGGGTACGACTCCTGCATCCAGTAGAACCGGCCCCCGGACCGCTGCAGGATGCCCTCCTCCGCGAGGATGTCCAGCATCTCCGCCGTGTGCGCGCCGAACACCTCCCCGGCGTTGAAGGGCAGCTCAAACGCCGCGCACTTCAAGTGGCTCCCCAGCACGTAGATGTTGTCCGGGTCGATGATCGCCCGCTCCAGCGGCTGGTCGAAGATGAACTCCGGGTTGGCTGCCAGGTACTGGTCGAGCGGATTCGACGAGGCCACCAACGCCGAAAGCGCCGCCTCCGACGTTCGCCCCGCCCGCCCGAACTGCTGCCACAGGCTCGCCAGCGATCCCGGGTAGCCCATCACAACGCTCGCTCCCATGCCGCCGATGTCTATCCCCAGTTCCAGCGCGTTCGTCGTCACCACCGCCCTCACCGAACCATCCCGCAAGCCCTGTTCGATCCGCCGCCGTTCGTTCGGCAGATAGCCGCCCCGGTACCCGGCGATGCGTTCTGAGTCCCCCGGTTTGTTGCGAAGCGTTTCCCGCAGGTAGGTCAGCAGCAGTTCCACCCGCATCCGGCTTGGCGCGAACACGATCGTCTGCACCCCGGAACGGATCAGCCGCGCCGCAATGTCGCGCGCCGCCTTCAACGACGACTGCCGGATACCCAGCTCCCGGTTCACCACCGGCGGGTTGTACACCACCACCACCCGCTCGCCTGCGGGCGCCCCGTTGTCGTCGATGACCGTCACATCCTCGCCGACCAGCGCCGTCGCCAGCTCGCCAGGATTGTGAATCGTCGCCGAACACAGGATGAACGTCGGGTCCGAACCGTAGAACTGGCACACACGGCGCAGCCGCCGCAGCACGTTCGCCAGGTGGCTGCCGAACACCCCCCGGTACGAGTGCATCTCGTCGATGACCACGTACTCCAGCCCCTCGAACAGCTTCACCCACTTCGTGTGATGCGGAAGAATCGCCGCGTGCAGCATGTCCGGGTTCGTTAGCACCACGTGCCCGGCCGAGCGCACCGCCCGGCGCGCGTCCGCTGGCGTGTCCCCGTCGTAGGTGAAGGTGCGGATGTCCGCCTCGAGGTCCGTAATCAGCCCGTGCAACTCGTCCAACTGGTCCTGTGCTAGCGCCTTCGTCGGGAACAGGAACATCGCCCGCGCCGAAGGATCGCGCAGCACCGTGTTCAACACAGGCACGTTGTAGCAGAGAGTCTTCCCGCTCGCCGTCGGCGTCACGACCACCGTGTTCGCGCCCGCCAACGCACTCTCGATCGCCTTCGCCTGGTGGACGAACGGCCGCTCGATGCCACGCTTGCGCAGTACGTTCACCAGCCGCGGGTCGAGCTCCGTGGCCCATTCCCCGTAGCGTGCTTCCCGCGCCTCGATTCGCCGCACAAACACATCAGTCGGCCGACCCTGCAACTCGGCCACCAGCGCTTCCGCAATCAGCGACGTTGGCACCGGCCGAACAGCCGGGACGGGGTAAGCGGGCGGTGGCTTCGCCATGCGGCGACCTCCAGCGTGCGAACGAATGTTCGAAAGTATAGCGCGCGATCGCCAAGACTGTCGCTACTCAGCCTCCGGATGAACCTCTGGATTAAAAAGGATGTTCAGCATTTGCCGGCGCTGTTCCGAATTCAGGAAGCTGCGGGTCACCTGGAAGTGGTCGGTCTCTTCATAGGCAACCGGTCCAATTCCCTCGCTACTGAGGTGATAAATCGTCGCGCCCGGGTAGGCCAGCAGTATGGGCGAATGCGTGGCGATGACGAACTGGGAGCTGAGCCCCACAAGTTGATGAATCCGCGCAAGCGCCGCGAGTTGTCGCGTTGGCGAAAGGGCAGCTTCTGGCTCGTCCAACAGGTAAAGTCCTTTGCCCCTCATCCGTTCCAGCATCAGCGCCATGAACGACTCACCGTGCGACTGTTCATGCAGCGAAACGCCGCCGTACGCTTCGAGAATCGTCGGCCCAAGCTCGTCGACTTGTGTCGCCACGTTGAAGTAGCTTTCCGCCCGCAGGAAGTACCCGTCGCGCCACCGGCCGGGATTGCGAATTAGTCGGATGTAACCCTCCAGTGGCGAGTGCGAATCCCGGGTTGCGAAGTTGAAGTTGCGCGACCCGCCTTCGGGGTTGAACCCCGCCGCGATAGCGATCGCTTCCAACAACGTCGACTTTCCGCAGCCGTTTTCTCCCACGAGGAACGTCACTCTCGGATCGAGGGTTAAGTGTTCAAGGCTCTGGATAGCCGGGATGTTGAAGGGGTAGGTGTCGAACGACGCGACGTTCTCCCGGCGGAGTTCAATCCCACGAACGTAACCGCGGAACGCAGGCGGCATGGCTCACTCCACCTCGCGCAAGCGCCCCGTTTCCACTTCGTAGACGAATCCCCGCACCGGGATGTCGTGTCGCACGATCGGCGACTGCGCATACGCCGCCAGGTCGTCCCGCACCGACTGCTCAAGGTCCTTAAACGGCAGAAACGCGATGTGGTCCGCATCGGCGGCCAGGTTCTCGCGCAACCGCTCGCGTAGCTCCAGGTCCGTGAAAGTCTGCATGCCGCAGAGCGTGTGGTGGATGATTGCCACCGCTTCGGTCCCCAGGAACTGCTGGCTGATCGCGAGGCTGCGCAGCGCTGGTACCACCCGGCCCCCGGCGTTGCGGAGAATGTGCGCTTCACCGGGATTGATGCCCAGCGCGCGTGGCGGGTCGATGCGCGCATCCATGCACGCAACCACCGCCAGCTTCAGCCGCGGCTGCGCCGGCATGTCGGCCATGGTGTAGTTGGCGGCGAACTTTTCGTTCGCCCGCAACATGTGGTCAAAAGGGTCGTTCGTTGTCACTTGTGAACCTTGGCCCGGCACGGGCCGACGCGCAACTACCCCGGCTTGCGGCAGCTCACCCACCACGTCCGGTGCAGCGTCAACAGCGTCTCTTGTGGAAAGTCTTTAGCGAGCATCGCCGCATGCTCCTCGTCGAACCGCGCCACTGCGTCCGGTTCGAGGCTTGCCGCGACCCCCGCGCTTGCCCGGATGCGCCCCCGCCAGTCCTCGTGGCTGTACGGTACGTCAATGTCGAACGACGCCGTCTCGATGTTCCCGAACCCGGCCGTCGCCACGTCCGCCAACCACCGGCCATGCACGCCATTCCCGCCCGAAAGCGCCCAGTTCGGGTTGTGCTTCAGAATCAGTTGCTCCGTCGCATACACCACGTTCCCCGGCAGCGGTATCCAATCGAAATGCGCGATTACCAGCCAGCCGCCTGACTTCAGTAATCGCATCGCTTCCGCAGCCGCCTTCGCACGGTCGAACCAGTGCCAGCACTGTCCCGCCGTCACGAGGTCGAAGCTCTCGTTTGCGAACCCCGTCTCTTCCGCCGTTGCCGTGACGTACCGCACTGTCACGCCAGCATCCCGGTCCAAGTCAACTGCCTGCGCCGTCAGCGCCTCCGAAGGGTCCAGCCCCGTCACCTCGCAACCCAGCAGTGCCAGGCCCCGCGCCACCGTGCCTGTCCCGGTCCCAAGGTCCAACGCTTTCATCCCCGGCGACGCTACGCCCGCGTCGCGCAGCCGCTCGAAGAACCGCACGGGGAACCCCGCCCGGTGTTTCGCATAGTCCCCCGCAGTCTTCCCGAAGTCGATGGACGTCATCCGCGCTAAAGCTCGCCCAATCCCGCGTCGCCAACCTCTGCGATTCCCGAAGGAATGTCCTCACCGAATGCCACGCGCTTCGCCTCGCCGAACTGGCCGTCAGCGGCTACGTACACGTCAACCGTCCGCCCCCACGGGTCAACGACCCAGCATTCGCGAACCCCAGCCTTGCCATAGTTCGGCAACTTCTCGACCAGGTCGTACCGCCGCGTTCCCGGCGACAACACTTCCACCGCGATGTCGGGTACCCGCGTCGTCCGTACATCGCCTCGTTCAGGAACGTTCCCCGGCGCGAAGTACATAACATCGGGTTGATAGACCATGCCAGGCCCTATCTCGATGTCCAGGGGTGCGATGTACATCTTCCCGGCCACCTTCCGGGCGAACTGCCGCAACGCCATGGCGATTTCCACGCCCATCTCCTGGTGGTCCGGTGTTGGCGAAGGCGCCATCATCACTCTCCCCTCGAACAACTCGATATGCAGGTTGGACTCGGGCAGCGCGAAGTACTCCTCGTTCGTCAGAGGGCCTGGAAAGATCGTGATCATCCCCGGGGCATCGACCGTTGTCATGCGAACATCATAACCAATCCCAAAGTCCCTAGCCCCGGTTTACCACCCCGTGCACGCGCTCCGGGTTCACGCGAATCAAGAGCCGTCCGTCTGCCTTCAGCTTTTCGACGTAGCCCTCGGGCGGGTCGAATTCGCCACCACGCATCGCCTTGTTGATTGCGATGTGGCCAGGCACGATGTCGTCGTCCTCGATCGTGGCATTGCCCTCGATCGTCACGTAGCCAAAGGGCGCACCCTCGTCCAACACCGTAACGGCAATGCGGTTGTCGTTGCGCACCGTCTTCGTTTTGAGCCTGTTGGCCGTCGTGCTGAAGAACAGCACATCGCCGTCAAGCGCGTAGAAGATGACGGAGTTCGTCGGGCTGCCGTCCTCCCGCAGCGTGGTCACCACACCCCACTTGTTCTTGCGCACGAAGGCGTCCTGTTCTGGCTTTCCAATCATTGAGCGCGTCTCCACGGTAGTCTTTGTGTGCCGGAGACTAGCCATCCCGCGCGGAGGTGTCGAGCACCCCGTGACCGCGACGGCGCAGCGTGAACATTTTCGTTGTTCATCCGTCCCGGGTACGCAACAATGAACGTTCGGGCTTTTCGCCCAGACTACGTGGAGGCACGCCCAAGAGCGTGCCGCCTGGACACGAGGAAAGTATGTCGAAGAAGGTTCGTACAGTGCTGACCCTGCAGATTGAAGCAGGCAAAGCCACCCCCGCTCCGCCAATTGGTCCCGCATTGGGCCAGCACGGCGTGAACATCATGGAGTTCGTGAAGGAATACAACGCGCGCACGGCCGATAAGTCCGGCCAGGTTATCCCTGCGCAGCTCACGGTCTTCGAAGACCGCTCCTTCACCTTCGTTCTCAAGACGCCCCCGGCCGCCGACATGATCCGCAAGGCCGCGAAGATTGAAAAGGGCAGCCCCAACCCCCGCATGGAAAAGGTTGGCAAGATCAAGATCGCCGAACTCCGCAAGATTGCCGAGACCAAGATGCCCGACCTCAACGCCAACACCGTTGAAGAGGCGATGAAAATCGTCGAAGGCACCGCCCGCTCCATGGGCGTGGAGGTCGAATAGCAATGGCAAAGCACGGAAAGAAGTACCTCGAAGCCGCTTCTAAGGTCGATGAAGAAAAGCTCTACACGCCTGAGGAAGCCATCGCGCTTGCCAAGGAAGTGGCCCCCGCCAAGTTCGACGAAACTGTCGAAGTGCACCTCCGCACCGGGCTGGACCCCCGCCATGCCGAAC
This sequence comes from uncultured Anaerolineaceae bacterium, assembly GCA_964509855.1. Classification (GTDB taxonomy): domain Bacteria; phylum Chloroflexota; class Dehalococcoidia; order Tepidiformales; family Tepidiformaceae; genus CAZDZP01. The sequence goes on from CAZDZP010000011.1 coordinate 18,177, forward strand.
AGCAGATCCGCGGTAGCACCGTCCTGCCCCACGGCCTCGGCAAGGTCCTCCGCGTGCTCGTCTTCACCGAAGGCGAACCCGCACGCGACGCCGAACATGCCGGTGCCGACATCGTCGGCAGCGACGACCTCATCAAGCGTGTCGAAGGTGGCTTCACCGATTTCGACGTTGCCATTGCCACCCGCGAAATGATGGGCAAGGTTGGCCGCCTCGGTCGTGTCCTCGGCCCGCGCGGCCTTATGCCGAACCCCCGCTCCGGCACTGTCGTGGGTGCGGAGGACATCACGAAGAGCGTCCAGGATGCCAAGCGCGGCCGCGTCGAATTCCGCATCGACCGCCTTGCCAACATCCACGTTCCCATCGGGCGCGTCAGCTTCGAACCCGACCAGCTTCGCGAAAACATGGCCACCTTCATGGAAGCCATCGTCGCCGCCAAGCCCCAGGAAACGAAGGGCCAGTACATCCGTAGCGCTACGCTGACCACCACCATGGGCCCGGGCATCCCGCTCGACCTCACCGCCACCATGGCGATGCGCACGGCCTAACTGGCAACGCGTCCCAACGGAGACATCGCGAAGCCCGGGCACGCCACCCGGGCTTCGTTGCGTAGAATCGCCACCCGGAGGTGACGCCATGCTCGAGATTTGGACCAACGGACACGGCATTCCGGGGCATGCCGCCCGGCGCGCGGCCCAGGCCGAAGCAGCAGGCTTCGACGGCATGACCGTCGTCGATTCCCAGAACCTCTCCGGCGATCCCTACATCGCTCTCGCGCTCGCCGCAAAGGCCACGGAGAAGATCAAGCTCGGCACCGGCGTCACCAATCCCTACACGCGGCACCCGGCAGTCACCGCCTCCGCCATCGCCACGGTGCAGGCCGAATCCGGCGGCCGCGCCCATCTCGGCATCGGCCGCGGCGACTCCGCCCTCGCCCACCTCGGCCGTGCGCCGGTCTCAGTCAGCAAATTCGAAGACTACCTCGTGCGTCTCCAGGGTTACCTTTCTGGCGAGGACGTGCCCTTCGAAGCAGGCTCCAACGTCGACGACCTCGGCCTCGCCGATCGCCCCACCAGCAGCCGCCTCCAGTGGATGCGCCCCGGCCGCTACCCGAAAGTCCCGGTGGAAGTCACAGCCACTGGCCCGAAAGTCCTCCGCCTCGCCGCGCTCCACGGAGACCGCGTTGTCCTCGCCGTCGGCGCCGAGCTCGACCGCCTCCGCTGGGGCATCGATGTCGCCCGCCGGGCCGCCGAAGGGGCCGGCCGCGACCCCAACGCGCTCCAGTTCGCCGCCTACATCAACGTCATCGTCCACGACGACATCGAGGCCGCGAAAAGGCTCGGCGAAGGCGGCATCTCACTCTTCACTCGCTTCTCCTCCATGCACGGCAACGTCGTCGGCCCCACAAGTGACGCCGACCGCCGCGTCTTCGAAACCGTCCACGACGCCTACAACATGAACGAGCACAGCCGCGCCGGCAGCCAGCAGGCCGCGCAAATCCCGAGCGACTTCGCCGCGCGATTCGGGGTCCTTGGCGGCGCGAGCGAATGCATCGACCGTCTCTCGGCCATCGCCGCCCTCGGGATCGATCGCCTTGTCGTCGTCGGCTCCTCCGCCGGCGCCAACCCCGCCGAAGCTCGCGAAGCCGAAGAACGCTTCATCGGCGATGTCATGCCCGCCCTACGCAAGGCGAGCATCAGCTAGCCCCATCAGACTGCACGCGCTCTGCTCGCAGTCGTCCGCGCAACAAACAACGCCGTCAGCGCCAGGAGACCGGCCGCCACCCAGGTCGCGTGGCTGGCTTCTTTGCGCCCCGTTCGAAAATGTGCGTGGTCGGGCTCGAGTAGAATCGGTGGCCACATGGCGACCGGCTTAAGAGCGATCATTGACAGGGCCTTGCCGCCGGATCCGTGGGCCGGGGACTCGAAAATTCCCTGGCACGAATCGGGCTTCAGCGAACGGATGCTGGCTGAGCATCTCTCGCAGGCGCACGATGCGGCCAGCCGCCGCCTGGAGACGGTTGATGCTCAGGTCGGGTGGATTCACGACGTACTGCTGGGCGGCGAATCCAGCCGGGTGCTGGACCTTGGTTGCGGACCGGGCCTGTATGCGAATCGCCTTGCCCGCCTCGGCCACACAGTACTGGGAATTGACTTTTCACCTGCGTCGATCCGGCATGCGCGCGCGAAGGCAGAAGGCGAACAACTCCCCGCCAGTTTCACCCTCGCTGACATGCGTTCCACCGACTACGGGA
>CAZDZP010000012.1:0-20172 GCA_964509855.1 uncultured Anaerolineaceae bacterium
CCCACATGTGGGACGTCGACGGGAAAAAGTACGTCGACTTCTTTGCCGGTGCGGGCGTCCTTAACTACGGCCACAACGACGAAGGTCTGCAGCAAAAGCTCATCGAGTACATCCAGTCCGATGGCGTGATGCACGGCCTCGATATGGCCACCGAGGCAAAGGAAACGTTCCTTGCCACGTTTGAAGAAACGATCCTCAAGCCGCGTGGCATGGAATACAAAGTCCAGTTCCCGGGGCCGACAGGCACCAACGCCGTCGAAGCTGCGCTGAAGCTGGCGCGCAAGGTCACCGGTCGCAACCTGGTGCTGGGTTTCACGAACGCATTCCACGGGATGACGCTTGGTTCGCTTTCCGTCACCGGTAATGAAATGAAGCGCCGTGGCGCTGGCGTTCCGCTGCAGTATTCGGTCTCGATGCCCTACGAAGGCTTCTTCGAGGACGAAGTGGACACCATCGAATACCTCCGCGCCTACATGGCTGCGAACGGTTCCGGTGTCGAATCGCCGGCCGCGATCATCGTGGAAACGGTGCAGGCCGAGGGTGGCCTTGGCACGGCGAGCGCCGAATGGCTCCGCAACCTGCAGGACGTTTGCCGCGAATTCGGTGCGCTGCTCATCGTTGATGACATCCAGGCCGGCTGCGGCCGCACGGGTGGCTTCTTCAGCTTCGAAGACGCAGGCATTGAGCCGGACATCATCTGCATGTCGAAGTCGCTCAGCGGACTTGGCCTGCCGCTCGCGCTGGACCTTATCAAGCCCGAACACGACATCTGGGACCCGGGTGAGCACAACGGCACCTTCCGTGGCTTCAACGGCGCGTTCGTTACGGCAACGGAGACGCTGAACCGCTTCTGGCGCGACGATTCGTTCCAGAAGGACGTTGAGCGAAAGTCCAGGCTCATTCGACAGGAACTGGATGCGATTACCGCCGAATTCCCGGCAGCGAAGTTCGAACATCGGGGCCGCGGGATGCTGCAGGGCCTCTTCAGCCCGGTCCCGGGCCTGGCCGAAGCGGTCACCGCCGAAGGCTTCGAGCGTGGACTGATCATCGAACAGTCCGGTCCCGAAGCCGAGGTGATGAAGCTGCTTCCGCCGCTCGTCATCGACGACGCAACGCTGGCCGACGGTTTCCGGATCATCCGTGAATCGCTCAGCGTCGTGTTGCCGCAGTGCCTCGACGCAGTAGAGGTCGAAGCACGCGAAGCCGAGCGCGAGCCGGTCGCGGTCTAGGGAAAGGGCTACTGAATGATTGTTCGAAGACTGAAGGAAATGCTTGGCACCGACCGCGACGTGCGGACGCCGAACTGGGATAGCCGCCGGCTGATGCTGGCGGATGACCAGTGCGGGTTTTCGCTGCACGACACGTTGATTCGCGCCGGGACGGAAACGTTCATGTGGTACAAGCACCACATCGAAGCCGTGTACTGCGTGGGTGGCAAGGGCGAAATTGAGGTGCTGGAAACCGGGGAGAAGTACGCCGTTGAAGACGGAACCATGTACACGCTCAACGGCCACGAAAAGCACATTCTTCGCGCCGAAAGCGACATGCGGATGATCTGCGTGTTCAACCCGCCGCTGGTGGGCGAAGAAAAGCACGACGACGACGGCATCTACCCGTTGCTCAAGTACGAACCAGAGACCGTCGCCACATAGCGAGGTTGTCCCGAATTGCAGTAGCGGTCCGATCTTTTTCGGTCCCGCTCCTCTCAAGTCCCCGGTACTTCGGTACCGGGGACTCGGGGCGTCACAGCGACAGCATGACGATGCCCGTCACGGCGATGACAGTCCCGACCGCGACCCACTTCGTAATCGCCTGGCCAAGGAAGATTGCGCCCAGCGGCAGCGCGAAGAGCGGTGAACACGAGCTCAACACAGCGGCCTTGCCGGCGCCCGCCTCCTGCAGCGCGTAAAGGTAGAGCAGGCTGCCGAAACCGGTCCCCACGATCCCCGAAAGTGACAGCAGCACGATGGCCTTCCGCGGCACGGTTCCGCGGCGTGCGCTCGACTGGGCGTTGATCGCGACGAAGGTGCCAACCATGATCGCCGCCGCCGGGAGGCGTACTGAGCCAATCGCGACTGCGCTGTAGTTTTCCGAAACGGCGCGCGTCCAAACCGTGGCCGTTGCCCAGCAAAGCGCCACGCCGACGACCATCGCCATCCCGATAAACAGGCGGCGCTTGTCGACCGTTGGCGCGAGGTCGCCGGTGGGAAGCGGGTCCGCGCGGCCGCGAAACGACACGATGTACACCGAACAGACAACGAGCGCCGAACCGAGGATGACCCAGATGGTGACCTGTTCGCCAAGCAATATGATCGACAACGTGTAGGCGAAAACCGTGAAGAGCCCGAGGCTGACGGTGAAGGCGCGTGCCATCCCCACGAGTGCGAGCGACGCGACATAGAGCGTGTCGCCGATGCCCAGCCCGAGAATTGCGCCGAGCACGAGTTGCACGACGTTCCACGGGCCCATGTCGAGCATGTCGCCCTGGTTCCCCGAAGCAAAGAGCACTACGGCGAAGAAGACAGAGGCGCAAATGAGGCGGATGGCGCTGATCGTGCCCGGGTCGAGCTTGCCCGACTGGGATGCCATGACGGTACTGCTCATGGCCCACATGGCTGCGGAGCCGATGGCCGCGATGATGCCGGGTTCTATCGGCATGGGCGTGAGAGCGGGCAGCTCGCGCTTTCGAACAACACATCTACCGTTGCACGCGGCTCCATTGGTCTCTCCTGCGGCGAAGCATAGGGCTTGCCGCGTCACCTGCAATACGCGGCCGCGGCCGCGCCGTCTGCTACGCTGCGGGCCGCACGGAGGGACACTATGGCGAACGAACAGGTAGTCATCATCACCGGGGGATCACGCGGCTTTGGGGCTGCGGCAGCGCGCTTGTTGGCCTCGCGTGGGAACATCGTCGTCGCGACCATGCGCAACCCGGATCGCGACGGCCCGGAAGTAGTGGCCGGCCACGAAGACCGTATCCACCCGGTGGCGCTGGACGTCACGGACGCCAAACGCTGCCTGGCTGTCGTCTCCGAAACGCTCGAACGCTTCGGCCGCGTGGACGCGCTCATCAACAACGCGGGCTACGGCCTCTACGGCCCTGTCGAGGATGTGGGCGAAGACGAACTCTGGCGGCAAATCGACACGAACGTGCTTGGCCAGCTGCGCATGATGCAGGCGGTGCTCCCTGCGATGCGCGCGGCGGGCCACGGGAAGATCGTGAACGTGAGTTCGCTGGCCGGGCGGATTCCCTCGGCCGTCATCGGCATGTATTCGGCGGTGAAGTGCGCGGTGGAAGCGATGTCGGAGTCGGCGCGCTACGAGCTTGCGAACACCGGCGTGCAGGTCTGCATTCTCGAACCGGGCATGTTCGCCTCTGACTGGCAGACAACGAACCTCGACGTCGCCGAGACCCTGCGCGAAGGTCGCAGCCCCTACCAGGTAGCGGCCGACCGTTACCTCGCGAACTTTCGCAACTTAGCGGCGACGAAGCCCGGCTCGGCATCGGTCGCGGCGGCAATGGCGGACATCGTCGAGTTGGAACAGCGGCTGCCGCAGCGGTGGCCGGTCGGCAACGACTCCGTGCACGGCATCCCTATCTACCGCAATGCGAGCGACGAGGAGTGGCGATTCCTTCGGCACAGCGGCGCCTTCGGGGGCTGGCGACGACCCATGTACGCCGACGACGCGACGCCTCCCCCTGCCCCACCGCACGACTGGGGCACCGGTAACGTCGTGCTCATTACCGGTGCTTCGCGTGGCTTCGGCGCGACAGCCGCCCGGGAAATCGCGTCGCGCGGCAACACGGTCATCGCGACCATGCGACACCCGGACCGCGATGCCGCCGCCGTCGTCGAAGGCTTCGAGGACCGCATTTTCCCAGCGCAGCTGGATGTTACGGATTCGGCGGCCGTGGAACGCGTTGTCGCGGAGGCGATTGCGAAGCACGGCCGCATCGATGCCGTTATCAACAACGCGGGCTACGGCCTATACGGCCCCCTCGAAGATCTCTCAGAGGATGAAGTCCGCCGCCAGCTGGACACGAACTTCGTTGGTCAGTGGCGCGTGCTGAAAGCGGTGCTGCCGCACATGCGAGAGCGGCGGTCGGGGAAAATCGTCAACGTCAGTTCGCTCAGCGGGCAGGTGCCAAGTCCGCTGATGAGCTACTACGCGGCGTCGAAGCACGCGGTGGAATCGATGTCCGAGGCGCTCGCGGAAGAGCTGGAGCCGTTCAACGTGCAGGTCACCATCCTCGAACCGGGGATGTACCGCAGTGACTGGCAGACGGGAAATCTCGACGTCTGCGAAGCAGTCCGCAACGGAAAGAGCGACTACACCGTGGGCGTCCGCCGCGCGCTGGAGGACTTTCGCAAGCTCGCGGCGACGCGACCCGGCTCCGACGCGGTCGCAGCAGCGATGGCGGATATCGTCCAACTTCAACAGCCGCTGCCGCTGCGCTGGCCCATCGGCAACGACTGTATCGCTATGATCCGCGACCGCCGTGCGCTTTCGGACGAAGAGTGGGAGCGCCGCGTGCGCGCCTGGGGCTGGGGTTTCACGAAGGAGGAAGTGCGCCGGCCGCTTTCGCGCTAGCTTCGCACCGGGCCCTTGGCATAGCGTTGTTCGCGCCACGGGTCGCCCTCGTTGTGGTACGCGAAGCGCTCCCAGAAGCCGGGCCGGTCCTGGTCAAGCAGGGTGATGCGCTCGACCCACTTCACGCTCTTCCAGAAGTAGAGCTGCGGCACAACGAGCCGCACCGGCCCGCCGTGTTCGGCCGAAAGCGGATCGCCGTTGCGACTGTGGACAAGCATCACGCCCGCGGTTCGCAGCGCTTCGAGCGGCAGGTTCGCCGTGTAGCCGCCGTGACCGTGGACCAGCGCGTGGGTCGCGCCGGGTAGCACGCCAGCGGTATCGAGGATGATGGAAACGTCGACGCCTCCCCAGGTGTTGTCGAGCAGCGACCAGCGGGTGACGCAATGGGCGTCGTTGAAGCGCTCCACCTGCGGCAGCGCGTGGAAGGATTCCCAGTCGAGGTCAAGTTCGCGCTCAACAAGGCCATCAACGCGCAGCCGCCAGGTGGCCGTGTCGATGGCCGGGACCTTGCCGTAGCTGAGGACCGGCCAGCCCTTCGCGACGTGCTGTCCCGGCGGGAGGCGGTCGCCGTACTGTTCGCGGTCGCGAGCCGCCTTGCCGCCGAGTGCTTCGAATCCCATGCGTAGATTAGACAGCCATGAGCGGCGCCGTGCCAAACAGCACCGCGAAGGCGTCGCACCACACGACCACGCTCTGGAATTGGCTGATGTCCGTACCCTCGGGCACGTCGTAGTTGAAGGCGCCGTCGGTCGCGCGCAGGCCGCCGAGCTTTAGCGCGTCGCCGGAATAGCCGTTGGCGTCCGGGGAAAGGTAGACAAAGAGGTCCGGTCCGTTGCGAATGGAGAAGTCCTCGACGCGAACGACGTACTTGCCCGGCTCGGTTTCGATGATCAGCGCTTTCCCGCGGGCGAAGTGGAAGTCGTCGGCGCCTATCCATTCGCCTTCGGAGATGACGCGCGGTTCGAAGGCAGGCATGTCGTCCGACATTTCGTCGGTTATGGCGTCGGCAGGGGTTTCGGCAGCCATGGCTTCTGGCGCTCTGGTCGGGTCCATCATCGGCGTGCTGGCGACCATGTCGTCGTCGGCGTCGTCGGTTTGCGCTGCGTTGGCGACCGCGAGCGGGCTTTCTTCAATGAGCGTCGTGCGCGTCCAGAGCGGCGAAAGGAGGGCGTATCCGACGATACCGACGACCACGAGCGCCGGGATGCCGATGCCCGCGGAAAGGTACTTGCGCCGCCACAACGCGCGGTGAACGCCAAGGCGGTACGCCACGAACAGCCCGGCCGCGAGCAGCAGAATCGCGACAACACTTAGCGGATAGCGATGGGGATAGAGTTCTTCCGAGATGAAACGTTCGAGATCGCCAAAGATGGACATCGTTCCCTCCGGGGCCGCCGGCAAGGACCGGCCGGCGCACTGTGGTTGCGATGTCTGTCTCGGGAGGTGGGGTTGGCGTTACGTTTCTTGTTCGCCGAGCCTTCGCCAATCAGAGTCGAGCGCCTGGAGTACTTCCGCCGCGGCACGGATCGCATCGATCGCGTCCTCCCGGCTGGCTTCCGGCCAGTTGCCGGGGTACCTGGCTTCAACCAGCCATTCGGTCAATGCCCCAAGCGTTGGCATTCGCTCATGGATTTCCCAGGACTGAGGAAGCAGGTTCCGAAGATAGTCGAGGTCATGGCTCCGGGGATAGGTGCCGATGGTCCGCAGGAGCATCGCCTTTAACGCTTTCTCGGCGGCTTGTTGGGCGAAGTAGCACGCGTGGCGCGGCGGAATATCGTGGTCGTTGGCGAGGGACCGTGCCGCCGCAAGATCATCACGCGCGAAACTGAGCCAGCGGGATGCTTCGTCGTTGTCCGCATCGGTCTCCATCAATTGCGCTGGTAGACAACCTGCCCATCCCGCAACGCTTCTCGCAGGATGGTGGGCTTCGCCGGTGCCTCGATTTCCGACGGAGTGACAACGACAATGTCCTTGCCCGCCATGATGTCGGCAAGCTCGCTCCGGATTTCGACAGCAGCTCGGCGACGGTCCTGGCATTCGTCCACAACGACAACGAAGTCGTAGTCGCTGTCTTCGGAGTAGTTGCCGCGGGCGCGTGACCCGAACAGGACGATCATGCGCGGAGCAAAGCGCGCCACGATCCTCCCGGTCATTTCCTCGAGCACTGTGTCGACTACAGTCGTCATGGGAACCAGTGTACCGCCTCGCGCAGGCCGGCGAACTACAGAACCGAGTCCCGGCGCGGCACCTTCGTCGTCTTCGTGATGAAGCGGTCTCGCAGGCGGTCGGGCATGTAGCGCGTGGTGGAGATGGCAATGCGTGCGTCGCGGCCGACGACGTAGCGGGTGCGCGGACGCTTCGACGTAAGGGCGTGGATGATGGCGCGACTGACGTCCTTTGTGGGGCCGCCCTTTTCGCCGAGCTTCGCCGCTCCCTTGAGCATGCGTTCCATGGTTTCGCCGTAGCGCTCTTCCGCTTCGGGTGGCATTTCGGCGCGGATGCCGCGCGCGCGCCCGACGCCCTTTTCCCAGATTGGGGTGGCGATGCTGCCCGGTTCGACCACGGCGACGTGCATGCCCCATGGCTGCAGTTCCAGCCGCAGCGCGTCGCTCATCGCTTCCATCGCGTGCTTGCTGGCGGCGTAGGGGCCGAAGAAGGGCATGGCGACCTTGCCCGCCAGCGAGCTGATGTTCACGATGCGGCCCCGCGCCTGGCGGAGGAGCGGAATGCTGGCCTTCGTCATGGCGGCCGTGCCGAACACGTTCACTTCGAAACCGTCTCGCCAGTCCTCGGTCGTGAGGAACTCCTGCGGCCCGGCCACGGCGACGCCGGCGTTGTTCACCAACCCAAGCAGGCCGTCGCCGTTGGCGTGCTCGGAGACCACAGCGATTGCCGCATCGATGTCGGCCTGCGAGGTGACGTCGAGCTGCAACGGGATGAGCCGCTCGCTGGCCTTCGTCCGGAGCGCTTCGCCGTCGGCGGGTTTTCGAACGCCAGCGAAGACGGTGAAGCCCATGCGGTCCAGCCGCCGGGCGCAGTCGGCACCGATGCCGGTCGAAGCGCCAGTGATAAGTACGGCGCCTCGGCGCGGTTCGGGGTTGGTCATGCGTCAGTTGTCCTTGGGGGTTGTGTTCACAGTAAGGCCGGCGGCAGTCATGAGTTCGTGTGCGAGCGCACGGCCGAGACCTGTCGCGGTCGCCACCGGGCCACCCATCTTCGAACGAACAATGCGGCCCTCGTGCGCGATGAGCCCGTGCACCTTGATGGTGGAGCCAAAGTGCTCGGCGAAGGCTGCAGCCGGGAACGAACAGCCTGCTTCTAGCGTAGCAAGGAAGGTGCGTTCGGCGCTGACTAACGCGCGGACCTTGCGGTCGTCGATGGTGCGCAGCAGGTCCAGGGTTGGCTGGTCATCGGCGCGGCATTCGACGGCGAGTGCGCCCTGCGCCGGTGCGGGAAGCATCTCTTCGATGCCGAACACCTGTGCGATTTCGTCCTCGCGCTCCAGTCGCTTCAGGCCAGCGTAGGCGAGAACGGCGGCGTCGTAGTCACCGGCGCGGACCTTTGCGATGCGCGTTTCAACGTTGCCGCGGATAGGCTCCACGCGAAGGTCGGGGCGGACCGCGAGCACCTGCGCCATGCGACGGGGGCTGCTGGTCCCAACGCGTGCGCCTTCGGGCAGGTTGCGCAACCGCTTGTTGCGATTGCTCACGAGGGCGTCGCGGGCGTCTTCGCGGGTGGGCACGGCGGCGATGACGAGGCCCTCGGGCCGCTTCGTCGGCAGGTCCTTGTAACTGTGGACGGCGATGTCGATCTCGCCGCGCTGGAGCGCCTGCTGGATGGCGGTGGTAAACCAGCCCGCGCTCGAACCTTCCTGGAGCGGCGTCGTCTGGTCGCGGTCGCCGCTGGTGGAGATTTCGACGAGCTCGATTTCCGCGCCCGGCGCCTGGTCGCGGAGCAGCTGCGCCACCAGTTCGCTCTGGTAGAGCGCCAGCTTGCTCGCGCGGGTGCCGAGGCGGATGTGGGTCATTGGCTCGCGCCGTTGCGGAAGGCGGCGTGTCCCATGGCGGCGTGCATGGCTTCGTGGGCGGCGCGCACCGTTTCGTCGATCTGCGCTTCATTGTGGGCGGCGGAAACGAACCACGTTTCGTATTGCGAAGGCGGCAACATGATGCCGCGCTCCAGCATGGCGCGGTGGAAGATGCCGAATCGCTCGGTGTCACTTTCGCCTGCTTCGTCCATGTTGCGTGGCGGTTCCGACCGGAAGAATACGGTGAGCATGGAGCCCTTGCGCACGACCGATGCCGGCGCCTCGGCGCGCTTGATGGCGGCACGCAGCCCGTTTTCGAGGAAGCCCGCGGTCTTTTCGAGGCGCGGGTAGGGGTCGGTTTCGGCGAGGACATCCAGCATCGCGGCGCCGGCGGCCATCACGAGCGGGTTCCCACTGAGCGTGCCCGCCTGGTAGACCGGGCCCTCCGGGGCCAGCAGCGACATGAGTTCGGCGCGGCCGCCGAATGCACCGACAGGCAGCCCGCCGCCGATAACCTTGCCGAGGCACACAAGGTCCGCTTCCGGCAGGGCGTTGCTCAGGCCGTAGCGCACGCGGAAGCCGTTGATGACTTCGTCGGCGATGAGCAGCGTGCCGTGTTCCTTGCAAAGCTTTTGGAGCGCGTCGAGGAAGTCCTGTTCGGGGAGGACGAGGCCCATGTTCCCGGCGATGGGTTCGACGATGATCGCGGCGGTGTCGACCGGGTGTTCGGCGAACCACGCTTCGAGCGCGGGCACGTCGTTGTAGGGCAACACTGCCGTGAGCCCGGCCATCTGTTCGGGGACGCCGGCGGAGGCGCTGAGCCCGAGCGTGGCGACGCCGCTGCCAGCTTTCGCCAGGAGACCGTCGCTGTGGCCGTGGTAGCAGCCGTCGAACTTCACGATGACGTCGCGGCCGGTGGCGGCGCGCGCGAGGCGGATGGCGGTCATCGTCGCTTCGGTGCCGGAGTTCACGAAGCGCACGCGGTCCAGCCCGCAGGCTTCCGCGACGCGCTGGCCAAGATCGACTTCCCGCTGTGTGAGCGCGCCGAAGGCGGTGCCTTCCTTCGCGGCTCCGGCCACGGCAGCGACAATGCGCGGGTGTGCGTGCCCCAGGATGAGCGGGCCGAAGGCGGCCACGTAGTCGATGTAGCGCTTGCCTTCGGCGTCGTAGACGAAGGGGCCTTCGCCGCGCACCAGCGGCACCGGCGTGCCTTGCACCGACTTGAAGGAGCGGACGGGGCTGTTGACCCCGCCGGGAAAGAGTTCGCGCGCCGCGCTCACGACGTCCTGGTTGCTGTTCATGCTTGCTGTCCTGTCCCAATCATCGCGGCGGCGCTACCAGCTGGCGGCGTCCTCCACGAGTGTTTCGATGATGTCGACGACGCCGGGGTGCGTCCCTACGGCTTTCGCGTAGGTGAGGCGCCGACCGTTGTTGCGAAGTTCGTTGCCCTCCATGCCCATGTCTTCGGGGATGGTTTCTTCCACGTGCCAGCCGTCGGCAACGAAGAGCGGAACCATCACGATACCCTCCGCCTTCACCATGTCGAAGACCTTATCCATGGTCGGCTCCTGGTCGATGAAGACCGTCGTCACTTCGGCGAACTCGTGCTTTTCCGCGACGCGGGCTGCCTGGCGATAGATGTTGCGTTCCGATTCGGGGTTGCGCGGCGTGCCGTGGCCCAAGACCGCGAGCGCGAAGTCCGGTGTGGCGCCTGCTTCGAAGGCGCGCTGCACGATGACATCGGCCAGCAGCTCGTGGTCGCCGACGGCGCGGGTGTAGCGCACCTTCTTGCCGTCGATGCACGAAAGGGGCCCCTCCAGCTTCATCTCGCGGGGGATGACTTCCTGCACGTAGTAGCCGTTCGACATGAACACCGGGACCGCGAACACCTCGTCCGCGCTGAACTGCGCGAGCGAGTCGCGGATGGCGGGCTCTTCCTTCCAGAAGCCGACGTGCACTTCGTCGAAGCCGCCGCGTTCGCGCATCCGTTCGGCGTGGGTGCGCACCGGTATGCCGCTCGAGGCGTTGCGCGCCGAGCCGTGGCCAAGCAACAGAAGTCCGCGTCCGCTCATTCGTTCCTCCCCAGTCTTTCGTTGCGCTCGAGGCGAGCGGCTGCGATGCGTTCGGCCCAGCCGCCGCCGAGGGCTGCAACCACTGTGTCGCGCACTTCCTGCGCCAGTCGCGGAGCGGCCCCACCGGTGGAAATCGCGACGGTGAGTTCGCCGTCTCGGTGCACCGCTGGCGAGAAGAACGTGCTTTCGTCCTGCGCATCGGCGACAAGCACAGGGATGCACTCCTCGCGGCATTCCTCAGCGATGCGGCGGTTGGTTTCACGGTCGTTCGTGCAGGCAAAGACGATGGCGAAACTGCCGCAGTCGCCGCGTGTGTAGGCGCGCTCTTCGATGATCACGCCGCTAAACTCGCGAATCTCGGGCAGGACCTCCGGCGCGACGACCGTGGTGGAAAAGCCCGCTTCAACAAGGCTGCGCACTTTGCGCAGCGCAACCTGCCCGCCGCCGACAACCAGCGCGGGACCGAAGGACGGCTGCAATTCGATGACGAGGCTCATGCCAGCACCAGCCGCGTCACTTCCACGAGGTCTTCGAGCGACGGCGACGATGCCTCGGCGTCGACGCGCCCAAAGCACCCGCGCACCGACTCGCTCGTGCGCGTGCCGATGCTGACGAGCTTCGCGTGCGCGATGTCTGCGTCGCCCGGGAGCGCGTCGCGCAGGAACCGCGCTGTCGAGGAACTGGTGAAAGTGATGGCGTCCGCTTCGAGCACGTCGCGCACGCGCTGGGCATCGAGCGGCTTCGCGATGGTGTCGTAGGCGTCGACGCGGCGTACGACGGCCGTGCGCTGCCGTAGCGCTGTTTCGAAGCGGTCGTCTGCCAGCGCTGAGGTGGGGTAGAGCACGCGCTTGGCGCCGGAGAGTGGCAGTTCTTCGGCGAGGGCAGCGGCGGTCGCGACGCCGGGCACGAAGTCAGGGACTATGCCGAAGTCGCGCAGTGCCTCCGCCGTGCCCGTGCCGATGGCGGCGACGTGCTTCGCGGTGAGCTTCCGTACGTCCCGCCCGGTCGATTCAAGCGCGTGGCGCACGGCCGCAACTGCGTTGGCGCTGGTGAAGACGATCCAGTCCCACGGTTCGCAGTGGACGCACATCAGGTCGACAGCGGGCCGGAACGCGGTTTCGATGACCGGAGCTTCGATGACCATCGCGCCCAGCGCACGGAACTGGCCGCTGAGGTCGCTGGCCTGGTCGCGCGCGCGGGTGACGACGATGCGCTTCCCGGCGAGCGGCCCGGGATTGAACCACGCGAGCTGTTCGGAGAGGGACACCACGTCTCCCGCCACGATGACGGCCGGGGCCTTGAGCCCGGCTTCGGCGACGAGCGCGGGGAGGGTGCTGACGGTGCCGCGCACCACCTGCTGGTCGTGGCGGGTGCCCCAGCGAATGGCGGCAGCGGGGGTGGCGGCGTTCTTGCCGCCTTCGATGAGCTGCTGGCAGACCGCTTCGATGCGTTCGACGCCCATGAGGACGACGACGGTGTCGGAGCGGGCGGCGTCGGCGACGCGGCTGCCTTCGCCCTCGGCGCTGCTGCCGGTGACCACCGCGAAGGATTCGGCGATGCGCCGGTGCGTGACCGGGATGCCGGCATAGGCAGGGCCAGCCAGCGCGCTGCTAAGCCCCGGAACGATGACGAAGGGTACACCGGCTTCCTTGCAGGCGAGCGCTTCTTCGCCGCCGCGGCCGTAGACGAAGGGGTCGCCGCCTTTGAGCCGCACGACCGCCTGGCCCTGCTTCGCGCGTTCGATGAGCAGCGCCTGGATGGCGTCCTGGTCCATGTAATGTTCGCCGGCCCGTTTGCCCGCAAACACGAGTTCGGCGCCTGGCGCTGCGTGCGCGAGGATCTCCGGGCTCACCAGCGCGTCGTAGACAACGACATCGGCCCGGCTCAACGCCTGCGCCGCGGCGAGCGTGAGCAGGCCCGGGTCGCCCGGCCCGGCGCCAACAAGATAGACCGTGCCTGTCGTCATGGAACTAAGCGTCCTCTCCGGTTTCGCGCATGTCCGCCGGGTCGAGTCCTTCCCGGTGGCACCATCGATCGTAGGCGATGGGGGAAATTTCGGAAGGCTTGATTTCGCTGCGGCCGCCCCAGAAAACGTTCGTGTATCCAACGGGGATGCCGCATTCGGCGAGATGCACGTCGATTGCGGCCTTGTGGGCGAGCACGACATCCTTATCGGTGCCGTGGGCGACGGCCATGATGTTCACGTTGTTGAACTCGGGGCCGCCTTCGCGCCAGTAGCCGTGGGTGAGGATGTGGTGGCGGCCAACCTCGCGGCCCGCCTCGATTTCGTGGCCCGGCGGGACTTCCCAATGGAAGAGCGCGTTGTAGCGCGTGACGCGCTCGCCCTCGGCGTTGGGCTTCACGTGTTCGAGGAAAGTGGAGAAGCGGCCAACCAGCTTCCGCTCTTCGAAGGACCTCGCGGTGGCGACAAAGGTGTCCAGGGCCACCCCGGCTTCGGCGGCGCGCGCGGCCCAGAGGTCGCGGCATAGCTCCTGCGGTTCGAACTCGCGCTTGAGCGACTCGAGCACCTTCCACTCGTCCGCGTCCAGGCGAACAAGCGCGGTATCGGTGACGTCGGCGAGGCCTTCGGTGCGGCTGCCCGGCTCCATCCCCCTGCGGCGGGTGTGTCCCACGCCGAGCACGAAGAGCTTCTTCGCGGGCATGATGCGGAACCCCGTGGCGCCAATCTTCGTGGCAAGGTGCTGGCAGTGCTTTTCGATGCTATAGCCGTCGGGAACCTTGAGCGTCGTCCAGAGGCGGTACGCGGCGCCGGCGCGCGCGGCGTCGGTGGAGCGAATCACCACGTGGCCGCTGAAGGGGTCGAGCTGGAAGAGGTAGTCGAAGGCGGGCTGCAGCCGGTCTTCGGGGACGCTCCACGCGACGAGCGCGCCGCGGGCGAGGCTCGTGGTGAGCATGGTCTGGCGGACGCGGCGGATGGTCCCCGCTTCCAGCATGGCGCGGACGCGTTCGATGACAACGTCGACAGCGATGCCGGAACGTTGCACGATTTGGCCGAAGGGGTCGATCTGAAAGCCCTGCAGTTGGTCTTCCGAAACGGCGAGGATGGCGGCGTTGACGGAGTCGCCGATGGCGATAGGGATGGCGGGCGCGATCATCGCCCGTTCCCTGGCTGGTCGTTCGCGTCGTCGATGCGCCGGAAGAGGTTGGCGAGCTCCTCGGCCAGCGTTTCGTCGGCGACCTGGCGCAGCCGCTCCGAAGGCGTGTGGAAGATCTTGTTCACCAGCGCGCGGGTGATGGCGTTGAGCGTCTCTTCCGGGATTTCCGGGTGGGCGCGGCGCAGCCGTTCCATTTCGGAAAGGCGGGCTTCTTCCACCGCTCGCCGCATCGAACCGAGCGGTGTGCGACTGGTGGTGGTGGCCATGGCGAGGCGGCGGTCGAGGATGTTCGCGAGCCGGTTCCGCAGTTCGCTGCGGCGGTGCTCGGTGTGCGGCCGGTCAGCGTCGGGGCCCACGAGCGAGGCGATCGTCGCCAGCGGCACTCCGATGGAATCTCCGAAGTTGCGCGGCGTGCCAAGGTCCACGATGAGCGCCCGGATTTCGGGGAGCGCGGTCGCCGGGTCCAGTTCGTCCGCGCTCGAGCCGAGGCAGCCGGCGGCGATGTCCACTGCGGGGGCGTCGCGAAGGTTGTCGAGATGGAGGTAGCGGAACCCGTGGCGTTCGAGCCAGTCACCTTCCGGCAGGCGGCGGCCGACGATGGTGACGTCGGTGAAGCCGATCTCGGCGGCGCGCTGCGCGATGAGGCGGCCCATTTGGCCCGTGCCGAGGACGAGCAGGCTACCGCTGTGCGGCAGGCCGTGGGCGCGAAGGGCACGGTCGAGCAGGTGGCCGGAGTGGCTGCCGAACTCGGTTTCGCTACGCAGGTCGCGGGCGGCGGCGATTGCGAGGTCGGCGAGATCCCGCACCTGGCGAGGGCTTTCGGCGAGCGACTGGCGCACCTGTCCGAGAATCTGGACTTCGCCGAGGACGACGGAATGCAGTCCGGCGGCGACTTCGGCGAGGTGGAGCAGGGCCTCGTGGCCACTGTGTCGCTGCGGCGCTTCGCAATCGCCTTCGCAGTCGCCGGGACCGTAGACCTCCAGCCGCTGGCAGCTGTTCAGCATCACGGGGCTGCCGATGTGTCGCTGCGAGGCTTCGCGAACGGCTGCGAGTGCCGGCCGCGTGAAGGAGGCCGTTTCCCAGCAGCAGGCGCTGAAGGTATGCAGGTGGGCAAGGGTTGTGCGGTTCACCGCGGTGTTCATGACGGTTGGGCTTTCCACGCTGGGAGCGGTCATGCGAGCTGCTCCAGGATTGCCGGGACTTCCAGCTTACGGCAGGTGAACATGGGTGTGTCGCGCTGGGTGTAGAGGCTCGCTTCGGTGTAGCGCAACCGCCCAACGAGGTCGACGAATTCCTGCGGGTAGTCCGAATCGAAGGAGACCACGAACTCCTGGTCGTCGATGCCGTAGCTGTAGCTTGTGTTCAGCCGGATACCCTTGAAGGGGTTCGACGAAAAGATGTGCTCGTCCATCATCCCCTGGCGGGCGTGGGGCGAAAGGTTGTACCACTGGCGCGTTTTCACGAAGGGGTAGACGAAGAGATACGCGCCCTGGCCGGGGAGCAGCTCCAGCCCCTCACCCGAACCGTCGACGCGGTTGATGTACTGCGAGCGCTTCTGCATGGCGAGGTAGCTGTTGGGCTGCGAAAGGTACGCGCCGAGCACCGTGCGGTTCATCTCCGCCTGCATGGACTGGAAGCAGGTGGGGTCGTTGCTGATGCGCCAGAGCATGAAGTCCGTGTCGCCGCGGAGGCCGACGAGCGAGTAGGTGCGGAGGATGAGGTCGTCCGACTGCTGCCACTTTTCGGCGAGGGCGGCGAACTCACGCTTCGCCTCGGCCACGTCTTCGCGCGGCAGGCGGCGGAAGGCCGGGTCCAGCTTGTAGAAGGCGTAGTTCAGGAACTGGCGGTTGTTGCGGTCCGGTTCCTTTTGCGTGACCTGGCCGCTGGGGTCGAGGTCGACCATTGGGCCGCGGCGCGGTGGTGGCCCGCCAGCGCTCGCTGGCGGATGTGCTCCCTGTGACATGGCTTCCCCTCTCCCCCGGTGGTTGGCTGCCCGCGCCGCTAGACGACTGCGACGGGCAGCCCGTAGTTCTCGCGGTGCAGTGCCTGCACGCGTTCATACTCGGCGTCGTCCATGCGGCGCGCCGTGTCGTAGCTGGCCAGCTCGCGGAGCTGTTCGGCGTCGTAGATGTTCGGCAGCACCGATGCGACCGACGGTTCGTGCAGCACGAATTCGATGGCCGCCTGGCCGATCGTGCGCCCCTCTCCCAGGAAGCCGAGTTTTTCGAGCTTCACGAGGCCGTCTTCCAGCCAGGCCTTGCGGCGTTCGTTCGTGGTGAGTCGCCAGTTGCGGTGGTCGCCGGGTTCGAAGGTCGTGTCGGCCTTCACGGTGCCGTCGAGTAGCCCGGAGGCGTGCGGCACGCGGACGAGTACGCTCACCTCCTCCTCGCGCGCGATGGGGAAAATCTCCTCGCCGATGCCCTGCTCGAACAAGTTGTAGATGATCTGCGGTGGCGCCTTGTGCTGGCGAATCGACTCGATGCCCTCGCCGGCCTGGCGCATGTCGAAGGCCGGGCCGAGCGCGGTGCCGTAGGCGCGGATGAGCCCTTCGTCCTTCGCCTTGTCCAGTTCGGCCCAGAGGTCGTCCGACTGGATGGCTTCGAGGCGCGGGTTGTGGAGCTGGTAGTAGTCGATGTAGTCCGTGCCCAGCCGCTTCAGCGATTCCGTCAACGCCTTGCGCATGTACGCGGGAGACCAGTCGTGCGGGCGTTCCTGCTGGCCGGGGCGGTCCGGGTTGTTGTAGATGTCGTAGCCGAACTTGGTGCCAATCACGATGCGGTCGCGGACGTTACCGAGCGCTTCGTTCATGATGGTCTCGGCTTCGCCGCTGGCGTAGGTGTCGCCGGTGTCGAAGAAGGTGACGCCGAGGTCGTAGGCCTGCCGTAGCAAGTCGATCCCCATCTGCCGGTCCTTGACGCCCCACCACGTGGTGCCGACGGTCCAGACGCCGAAGCCGACGGTGGAGACGGTGAGGCCGGTTCCCTTGAGGGCGCGATATTCCATGACGGCGCGAATCCTCTCAACTAGAAGTTGTCAAATCTCCCAAACTCGCAACTTCCACGAGACTCGCTGAGAGGTTCACCCTAGTTATCCCGGATTCGGACATCCCGTGCAAGTGTGCGCGCATCGCATTCCAGTGGCAGTTTCGATTCGCCAGCACCCTGGCCGCTATACTCCACCGGATGCAGAACGACCTACCACCCGGGATTAACTACGAGGGCGTTTCGCGCTTCTTCGCCGAACACGTGGAGGGCGGCGACCAGCCGCTGCAGATTGAGCTACTCAGCGGTGGCCGTTCCAACCTGACCTACAAAGTGATCGCGCCGGACCGGGTGTGGGTGCTGCGCCGCCCGCCGCTCGGCCACGTGCTGCCAACCGCGCACGACATGGCCCGGGAATACCGCGTGCTCACCGCGCTGAACGACACAGATGTCCCTTCTCCGCGCACTTATGCCCTGTGCGACGACCCGGCGGTCAACGAGCAGCCTTTCTACGTGATGGACTACCACGAAGGCGCGGTCATGGGCGAAAGCGTCCCGGAAGGCTTCGCCGAATCGCTCGAGGACCGCCGCAAGATGAGCATGGCGCTCATCGACACGCTGGTGAAGCTGCACGCGGTCGACTACAACGCTGTTGGCCTGGGTGATTTCGGCCGCCCCGATGGCTACGTCGAACGGCAGGTGCGCCGCTGGGCCGAACAGTGGGAGCGCAACAAGACGCGCGACGTCCCGGAGATCTACCAGCTCATCAAGCGCCTAAACGCGGCGCTGCCCGAATCGCCAGCGCCGACGATCGTCCACGGCGATTTCCGCTTCGGGAACATGATGCTGAACCCGAAGGACCCCTCGAAGGTGGAGGCGCTGCTGGACTGGGAGATGGCGACGCTGGGCGACCCCCTGGCGGACCTCGGCTACACCTTCATCTTCTACGGCGAGGAAACGGATTCCAAGGAACGGCTCGAAGCGCGGGACATCGCCGTGCTCACGGCCCGTCCGGGCTTTATGAAGCGCGCCGAACTGGCTGCTATCTACCAGGAGCGAACGGGCCGAAGTACCGAGTTCATCGAGTTCTACGAAGTGCTGGCTTACTACAAGCTGGCCGTGATCACCGAAGGCATCTACGCGCGCTTCCTCAAGGGTGCGACTGTCGGCGACGGCTACGAGGTGTACGGCACACGCACGGAGTCGCTCATCAACCTCGCGCTCACGATATGCGACGAGTCGGCTGACCCGCGGCTGCGCGGCGAAACAGCCTAGCGCTGCAGGCGAACCGAACGTGAAGGTGGAACGTCGTCCGGTCGCGCGCCCACGAACTTCTTGGGCAACGTAAGCGTGAAGAGCGAGCCTCCGCCGGGAGGGCTCTCGACCTCCGCCGTTCCGCCGTGGGCGCGGATCAGGTGCTTCACGATCGCAAGGCCGAGTCCGACACCAGATGAGTGCCGCGACTGCTCTGCCTTGTAGAAGCGTTCAAAAACCCGCGGGAGATCGTGCGGCGCCACGCCCGGGCCTTCGTCTTTGACGGTTATCGCCACGACGTCGCCCTGGTCCTTCGTTTCCACCCAGACTGTCGATCCCGCAGGGCTGTACTTGATGGCGTTGTCGAGCAGGTTGGAGATGGCACGAACCATCGATGAATGGTCAGCCTCGACCATGAGGTCCGATGGTTCGGGTTGCGCGACCGTGATGCTGGCCTGTTCCAGCCGCGTTTGTAAAAGCGCCACAGATTCGGCGACTACCGCGCCGACTTTCATCTCTTCCGGCACCAGGCGTATTGCCCCCGACTCGATACGCGATAGGTCAAGCAGTTCGTTCACCAGGATGGTCATGCGCTCCACCTGCTTCACCAGCCGCTCCAGGAACTCACGCCGGTCCTCTCGGGGTGCGTCGATGTCCTCCAGCATCGTCTCGGCCAACGCCTGGGCCGAAGCGAGGGGCGTGCGGAGTTCGTGCGAAACGTTGCTTACGAAGTCGCGGCGTACCTGGTCGATGCGCTGCAATTCCGTCAGGTCGTTGAGGATAAGCAGCACGGACCAGTCGCCACCGTCGATGATGGGAACGGCCACCGCGCGCAGCGACATGCGCCGTGGACCGAAGGTGACGTACAGCGTCTCTGTGGTGCGGGGCGGTTCGATGGCGGTACGAACGAGGGCGTCCAGTTCGTAGTCCAGTGCGCTCTCGATCAAGGGGCGGCCCATTGCCGCATTGCGCTTCACTCCAAGCAGGGTCTCCGCCGCGGGGTTCATGTAACGAACCACGGTGTCAGCGGCGATGGCGATCATGGGGTCGGTGGTGGCGGCGAGCACGGCTTCCACGCGTGCTCGTTCGGCGTTGGTTTCGTCCACCACCTGGTGCAATCGTGCCGCCATGGTGTTGAAGTTGTGTGCGAGCTCGCCTGCTGGGCCGGTGGACAGCTCCACCCGTTCCTTCATCTCGCCGCCGGCGATGGCGCGAGCGGCGGCGCTCACCTGCTCCACCGTTTCTCCCGTCTGGCGGAAGGCGAGGTAGCCGATCATCCCGGCTACGAGAAACGATGCTCCCGTCGCGACGATTGTCCCGAAGGTGGTGAATTCGCCACGGGCAACGTAGGCGGCAACCCCGGCTGACGCCACGGCGATCAGAACCGCAAGCGACGCTCCGCGAAGCGCCAGCTGGCGCTTCACGACGGATCATCCTTCGAAAATGTAGCCGCTCCCCCGGACCGTGCGGATACGCGTCGGCTGCCCAGGGTCGTCTTCGACCTTCTGGCGCAACCAGCGGACGTGGACGTCAACCGTCCGCGGCCCGCCGTAGAAATCGTATCCCCACACTTCATCCAGGATCTGCTCCCTCGAAAACACCCTGCCCGGATGCTGAACGAAGAATAACAGTAGTTCGTACTCTTTCGGCTTGAGGTGGGTCAGAATGCCCGATTTTCGAATCTCGCGGCGCTCCCGGTCTATCTCCAGGTCACCCGTGATCATCATCGTGGGGCCGAGGTCCGGTACCGCTCTCGGGCCAGACCGGCGGAGAAGTGCCCGCACCCGCGCCAGCAGTTCGCGCATGCCAAAAGGCTTCGACAGATAGTCGTCTGCGCCGGTATCCAGGCCCGCCACGCGATCGCCTTCGCCACCGAGTGCAGTCAACATAATGATTGGCACGCTGGTGTCGCGCCGGAGCAGGCGGCACACTTGCATCCCGTCGACGCCGGGCAGCATTACGTCCAACAGAATGAGGTCCGGGTTGTTGGTTCGCGCGAGTTCCAGGGCATCGTCGCCGCGGGCGGCGGTGATAACCTTGTAGCCCTCACGCTTGAGGTTGTGAGCAAGGGTGAAGAGGAGCGTTTCTTCGTCCTCAACGACCAGGACCTTCTGTGGTGCAGCGGTTGC